>CAYMJK010000134.1:0-2705 GCA_964390535.1 uncultured Phycisphaeraceae bacterium
GAGCTGGTGGCGCCGGGGCAACTCGTTTCCCGGGTGGTCGATCTGCAACTGCTGGAGGTCCCGCTGCGCATCCCGGCCTCTGCCGCTGGGGTGGTGGCCCCGGGGGATCGGGCCGAGCTGTGGATCGATGGCCCGGGCGAGCGGCGGTGGGCGGGGCGGGTGGCCCGGGTGGCGCCGGATGTGGACACGGCCTCGCGGTCGCTGATCATCTATGTCGAGGTCGGCCAGGCGCCTGACGCCATCGGCGCGGAGCCACCCCGCGGAGCGAGCGGGGAGATGGAGGCGCCCGATGCGCGCGCACTGATGCGCCCGGGGCAGTTCATGGTGGGCCGGGTGCGGACGGCCGGGGCCCATCCCGCGCTCCTCGTGCCGCGGCGGGCGATCCGCGATGACGCCGTCTGGGTGGCCGAGCCGCTGGGGGACGGGCTGGCGCGGCTGGCCCGCCGGCCGGCGCGGGTGGAGCGATACGTGGAGGGGGAGTTCCCGGCGCTGGATCCGGGCGAGCGGGAGTGGGCAGTGCTCGACCGCCCCGAGCCGGGCGACGGGATCGGGGAGGCGCCGGGGCCGTCGGGGGGGCCGCGCGAGGGCGACCTCATCCTGCTGGTGGCGCCGCCGGACCTGGAGTCGGGGGCGACGGTGCGTCTGGCGCCGGATGAGGGCGAGGGAGGTTCGCCGTGAGCCTGCCCTCGTTCGGCGTGCGCAAGCCGGTGGTCGCGAACCTGTGCATGGTCGCGATCATCGCCGGCGGGCTGATCTTCGGGACATCGCTGCGCCGCGAGTTCTTCCCCGATGTGCAGCCGAACCAGGTGATGATCCTGGCGCCGTATCCCGGCGCGAGCCCGCAGGAGATCGAGCAGAGCCTCGCCAACCGCATCGAGGATCGGCTCACCGACCTCGATCAGGTCGAGGAGATCCGCACGACGATCTCGGAGGGGGCAGCGCAGATCATCGTCGAGTTCTCGCGCGAGCGCGACATCGACGCGCTCGTCGCCGAGACGCAGCGGGAGATCGACGCCCTGCAGGATCTGCCCGAGGAGGCCGAGCGCATCCTCGTGGACAAGCTCGAGCCGAACCTGCCGGTGATCAGTATCTCGCTCTACGGCGGCTCCAGCGAGCGGGAGATGAAGCGCGCCATCCGGCAGATGCGCGACGACCTGCGCGACCTGGAGGGCATGGGCGATGTCACCGTCGGCGGCGTCCGCCCGGACGAGATCACCGTCGAAGCGGACCCGGCGGCAATGCTGGAGCACGGACTGAGCCTGCCCGAGATCGCCGGGCGCATCGGCGAGGCGATGATCGACCTGCCCGCCGGCGCCGTCAAGAGCGAGACGGCCAACGTCACCATCCGCACGCTCGGCGCCGAGGACGAGGCCGAGGCCGTGCGCCGGATCATCCTGCGCGCCGGCGAGCAGGGCCAGTCGCTGCGCGTCGGCGATGTCGCCGAGGTGCGGGCCGGCTTCGCCGACGTCGAGACGATGGCCCGGCTCAACGGCGAGCGCGCCGTCTCTCTGACGGCGTACAAGACCGGCGCCCAGGATGCCATCGAGATCGCCCGGCTCGTCAAGGCCTACGTCGCCGGCCGGCGCGGCGAGCCTCTGCCGCCGACGTTCGGCGAGCGCCTGTCGCTGCTGGGGCAGCAGATGTCGGGCGCTGCGGAGGGGGCGCCGCCGGTCTCGGAGCGCCGGCGCGCCTGGCAGATGGGGCGGATGCGCCCCGCGCCGCCCGGCGAACTGGCCACCACGACCGATCTTGCCCGGTTCATCGAGGGTCGGCTGGATCTGCTGCTGCGCAACGCGCTCGCCGGCGGCGCCCTGGTCTTTCTCACGCTGATCGTGCTGCTCAACTGGCGCATCAGCTTCTGGGTCGCGGTCGGGCTCATCGTCTCGCTGCTGGCCACGCTGATGGCGATGAGCTTTCTCGGGATCACGCTCAACCTGCTCACGATGTTCGGGCTGATCGTCGTCATCGGCCTGCTCGTGGATGACGCCATCGTCGTGGCGGAGAACGTCGTCTCCGAGCACGAGCGGGGGCTCGGCGCCCGCGATGCCGCGGTGCAGGGGACGCATCTCGTGCTGTGGCCGGTGGTGGCGACGGTGCTGACCACGGTCTGCGCGTTCCTGCCGCTGGCGCTCATCGAGGGGCAACTCGGCGACATGCTCGGGGCGCTCCCGATCGTGGTTGGGGTGGCCCTCGGGGCGAGTCTCATCGAGTCGCTGTTCATCCTCCCGGTCCACATGGCCCACAGCCTGCGCGGCGCCGACCGGCGGCGAGAACTCGGCCGCGAGCGCCGGCTGGAGCGCATCGAGCGCATCGTCGACGAGCGCCGGGAGGCCTTCCTCCAGGGGGCCCTCATCCCCGGCTATGTCCGCCTGCTCCGCGTGGCGCTGCGCCACCGCTACCTGACGCTGGCCGCGGCGATCAGCCTGCTCATCGCCTCCGCCGGGCTCGTGGTCGGCGGCAGGGTCGAGTTCATCTTCTTCGAGACCGGCGACAGCGAGACGGTCACCGGCGAACTGCGCATGCCCGTCGGGACCCCCGCCTCGCGCACGCTCGAGGTGATCCAGCGCATCGAGCAGGCCGCCCTCGCCCAGGGGGATGCGGTCGACGCCGTTCTCGCCTTCGTCGGCCAGACCTTCTCTCTCGAGACCGCCGAGGGCTCGCAGGCCAGCCATCTCGGGCAGGTGATCCTCGAGCTCAAGCCCGTC
>CAYMJK010000135.1:0-8115 GCA_964390535.1 uncultured Phycisphaeraceae bacterium
GTCTCGGCAGGCTGGTCCGGGGGAGTGGGCTCGGCGCCGTCCTCGGGCGCGGCCGGGGCAGCGCCGGGGCGGAAGGCGACGAGCATGGGCGAGCCGTCGGTGAAGGTGAGCGGCGCCTGCGGGCCGGCCTCGTCGATGCTGATGTCGAGCGCGCGGGAGACGCTCACGGGGGGGGCGAGTTCGTCGAGTTCGCCGGCGATGAGGGTGAGCAGGCCGAGGTCGTCAGGGCCGGGCTCGGGGGCTTCTGGGGAGACGCCGACGGGAGGCTCGTACTGGCGGGCCTCGCGGGAGATGGTGAGGGGGGCTTCCATCGCCTCGAGCATGGGATCGGCCCAGGCGGAGGCGCCGGCGCCGGGGGGGAAGATGACGACGAGGCCACCGCCGTCGGCGAAGAGGCGCAGGCGGTCCCATGCCGCGGGGGCGAGTTGATCGGGGCGGAGGACGATGGCGGCATCCAGGGCTGCGAGGCGGGCGGCGTCGAGGGCGCCGGGGTCGACGGTGGTGAGCGAGATGTCGCCGAGGTCGTCGTCTGCGGGATCGGTGAGGGGCGCCCCCGGGCGCAGCGCGAGGCGGAGCCAGGAGGCGGGGTCCTCGGGATCGAGGCCGCGATCGGCGCCGAAGCGGCGCGGGGTGATGAGGCCGATGCGCAGTCCCTGGCGGACGGGGGTAGGGCGGCGGAGGATGTTGTCGCCGGCGATGGCGTCGGCATCGATCTCGGCCTGGAGCGTGAGCCAGCCGGAGGCGCCCGTGACGGGATCGGGGCGGAGGACGACGCTGGCGCGGGTCTCGCCCCGGCCGAAGCTGGCGACATCTTCGACGACGGGGCCCATGTCGCCGCTGAGCGCCCGCAGGCGGATCGGGACGGCGCCCGGCTCGGCGACGCCGGCGCCGGAGCGGATGAGATCGACGCGGACGCCGGGCTGCTGGGCCGGGCCTTCGCCTGCGATGAGGGCGGCGCGGAGCGGCTCGACCGCGGCGATGGCGACGTTGCGGAGGGGTTCGGCGGCGGGGAGGGCGGCGAGGAGGGTGATGTCGCGGTCGATCGGGGCGAGGGCACTGTCGAGATCGAGCGAGCCGGCGCGCATGCCGCTGAGGAGGGCGACGACGACTTCACCGGTCTCCTGCTCGAGCGCGGTTCGGAGGGCGTCGATGGCGCCGGGGAGGTCGGGGGCGGCGTCGGTGGGCGCGAGGCCGGCAACGAGCTGGCGGACGGCGCCGATGTCGCTGGAAGCGGGGGTGACGACGGGCTCCGCGGGGCGGGCGAGGGTGATGAGGGCTGCGCGGCCGTCGCGGCCGGCGAGGCTGTCGAGGAGGGCGGTGGCGAGGTCTCGCGAGCGCGCGAGTTCGGCGCCGGCGGTGTCCGGGGTGTCGGGGGTGGCGGCGCCGGTGGCCTGGCTCGTGAGGCTGTTGTCGATGAGCAGATAGAGGGTGACGCTGGAGCGGCCCCTGAGGAGGCTGGAGCCGCCGAGGAGGGGTTGGGCGAGGCCGAGGGCGATGAGGGCGACGACCGCGCAGCGGACGAGGAGGAGGAGGAGCTGTTCGAGACGGAGTCGGCGGCGCTGCTGGCGCATGGCCTCGAGGAGGAAGCGCATGGCGCCGAAGTCGATGGGGCGGCGACGGCGGCGCATGAGCAGATGGATGAGGATCGGGATCGCGACTGCCGCGAGCCCTGCCGCCGCGATGAGGGGGTGGAGGAAGTTCACGGGGCGGGATCCACCTCTGCGGAGCGGGCCTGCTCGAAGCGTCGCCAGTCGTCGCTCTTGATCGGGCCGTCGTAGGTCCGGCACTCGTCGGCGAAGGTGGCCTGGTGGTCCTCATCGAGCCAGAGGAGGCCGACCTCGGTGGGTTCGACGATGGTGGCGGGGGGGGTGACCCCGTACCAGTACCACCTGCCGACGTTGCCGCGGAGTTCGTAGACGATGTCGGGTGGGCCGTGGCTGTCGAGGGTTTCCTTGGGCTTGACGCAGCAGCCGGGGGCGAAATAGCAAAGGGCAAATGGGCAAACGGCAAATGCGCACAAGGCAAAGCGGTGGGCGGTTCTCGCGGCAACATTTGCTATTTGCCATTTGTCATTTGCCATTTGGCTCACCCCTGTTTGATCTTCTTGAACTGGGCGTTGCGGCGGGCGACGAAGGCGGCGAGCGGGGGGCCGAGCCAGTCGTGGGTGCTGACGCGCTGGTAGTCGAATCCGAAGCCGCGGACGGTCTTTTCGACGCGGTCCATGTGGCGCTCGATGGCGGCGAGATAGGCGGGGCGGATGGCGCGGGGGTCGACGCGGAGGCGGGGCTCGCCCTCGAGGCCGACGAAGGGGGCGGCGTCCTTGAAGTCGAAGGTCTCCTCGGAGCGGTCGAGCGTCTGGAAGACGATGACATCGTGGCGACGGTGCTTGATGCGGGCGAGGGCGGCGCGGAGGGTCTCGGGATCGGTGAAGCAGTCGCTGATGATGGCGACGAGGCTGCGGTTGGTGATCTTGCCGAGGAACTGGTCGATGCCGCGGCTGCGATCGGTGGGGCGCTCGACGGGGCTGGTGGCGAGGGCCTCGATGATCTGGCGCCAGGCGCCTTGGGCGCTGGAGCGGCCGACCATGCCGAGGATCTCGTCGGCGAAGGTGACGAGGCCGACGCGGTCGCCCTGGCGGAGGGTGATGTAGGCGAGGGCGGCGGCGAGGGCGGTGGCGTGATCGAACTTGGTCCAGTTGGCGCGGCCGCCGGGGCTGGTCTTGCGGCCGGAGCCGGAGGCGTCGGCGAAGGAGCGTGAGCCGTAGTTCATTGAGCCGGAGGCGTCGACGAGGAGGACGAGGTCGAGGTTGGTCTCCTGCTGGTACTGCTTGAGATAGAGCTTGTCGGATCGGCCGTAGACCTTCCAGTCGAGGTGTCGGAGGTCGTCGCCGGCGACGTATGGGCGGTGCTGGGCGAACTCGACGCTGAAGCCCTGGTAGGGGGAGCGGTGGGCGCCGCTCATGACGCCCTCGATGATCATCTTGGCGCGCAGCTCGAAGGAGCCGAGGCGCGCCAGCGTCTGCGGGTGGAGGTAGAGGGTGGCGTCGATGCGCTCGGCCCGCGAGGGGGCGGGGGTGTCGGGGGTGGTGGGAGGGGGCATCGGTCGAATCGTATCGGTCGATCGGGCGGCCCGCGAATTCCGGCTCCAGCGGCGGCGAGAGCCGGCCGATGACGCCTTCCGGCGGGTATCCTGCTGTGAGCGATTCCCATGCCAGCAGATCCCGGACAACCCGCGCGCGCCCCGACGCCCGCGATGCCGCGCCCCCGGGGCCAGATCGAAGCCAAGCCGATGGAGTACCAGCGAGATCAAGGGACCCAGGGCGGGCTGGTGATCGTGGCGAACCGGCTGCCGGTGCGGCGGACGCGGGCGGGGTGGGAGATCAGCCCGGGGGGGCTGGTGACGGCGATGACGCCGATCCTGAGCGGGTGCGGGGGCTCGTGGGTCGGGTGGCCGGGCGACGCCGAGACGGAGATGACGCCGTTCGAGCACGAGGGGATCGGGCTGCGCCCGGTGAGCATGTCCAAGTCGGAGGTGGACGCGTTCTACGCGGGGTTCAGCAACCGGACGCTGTGGCCGCTGTATCACGACGCGATCCGGACGCCGGAGTTCCGGCGCAGATGGTGGGGGCCGTATCTGGCGGTGAACCGGCGGTTCGCGGCGGCGGCGGCGGAGGCGGCGAGCCCGGGGGACGCGATCTGGGTGCACGACTATCACCTGCAGCTTGCGCCGGGGATGGTGCGGAAACTGGCGCCGGAGGCGCGCATCGGGTTCTTCCTGCACATTCCGTTCCCGTCGCAGGAGCTGTTCAGCCGGCTGCCGTGGCGCAAGGAGATCCTGGAGGGGCTGCTGGGAGCGGATGTGGTCGGGTTTCAGACGCGTCTGGGGGCGCAGAATTTCGCGCGGGCGTGCCGGCGGTTCACCAGCGCGCGGGGGACGAACACGGCGCTGCGGTTCGAGGACCGGACGGTGCGTGTGGGGGCGTTTCCGATCTCGATCGACACGCGGCGGTTCGAGACGATCGCGGCGGACCCGGCGACGTGCGCGCGGGCGGAGCAGTTGCAGCAGAAGCTGGGGGGGCGGCGGATCATTCTCGGGGTGGACCGGCTGGACTACACGAAGGGGATCGATGTCCGGCTGAAGACGATCGAGGAGATGCTGCGGCGCAAGGCGGCGACGGCGGACGAGATCGTGTACGTGCAGATCGCGGTCCCGAGCCGGGAGAAGGTCGCCGAATACGCGGACATGCGCCGGCGGATCGAGGAGCTCGTGGGGCGCATCAACGGGCAATACGGCGAGGCGGGGCGGGTGGTGGTGCACTATCTGCGTCGGAATCTGTCGGAGCGTGAGCTGATCGCGTATTACCGGGCGGCGGACGTGATGCTGGTGACGCCGCTGCGCGACGGGATGAACCTCGTGGCCAAGGAGTTCGTGGCGTCGCGTCTGGACAACACGGGTGTGCTGGTGCTCAGCGAGTTCGCGGGGGCAGCGCGGGAGCTGCGGCGTGCGATCCTGGTGAACCCGTTCGACATCGACGGGTGCGCGACGGCGGTGGAGGCGGCCCTGCGGGTGACGCGCCGGGAGGCGGCGCGGCGGATGTCGGCGCTGCGCCGGACGGTGCAGTCGAGCGACGTGTTCGCGTGGGCCGATGAGTTCCTGGGGGCGCTGCGGGCATGAGCGAGCTTCAGCGCCGGCTGGATCAACTTGCGCGCACGCCGGTTCTGCTGGTCGCGACCGACTACGACGGGACGCTGGCGCCGATCGTCGAGGATCCGGCGATGGCGCGGCCGGACCGGGAGTCGATGGTGGCGATCCGGGCGCTGGCCGGCCTGGGGCAGACGCACGTTGCGATCATCTCCGGCCGGTCGCTGGAGGACCTGGCGAAGCTGACCGAGGCCCCGGGCGGGGTACACCTGGTCGGCAGCCACGGGAGCGAGTTCGAGCCGGACTTCGCGGGGACGCTGACGCCGGCGCAGAGCGCGCTGCGGCAGCGGATCGAGGTGGCGCTGCGCGAGATCGCCGGGGCAGCGCCGGGGCTGCACGTGGAGACGAAGCCGGTGAGCGTCGCGCTGCACTACCGCACGGCGGAGGAGGCGGCGGGCGAAGCGGCGCTGGCGGCCGCGCTGCAGGGGCCGGCGGCGCTGGAGGGCGTGTTCACCAAGCGCGGCAAGATGGTGGTCGAACTCGGCGTTGTGGGCACGAACAAGGGGGACGCCCTGCGGATGATCCGGCGGCGCGTCGGCGCCACGGCGGCGATCTTCTTCGGGGACGATGTCACCGACGAGGACGCTTTCGCCATCCTGCAGGGGCCGGATATGGCCGTCAAGGTCGGGCCGGGGGAGTCGGCGGCGAGCCTGCGCATTGATGACACGCGGGATGTGGCGCGGGCGCTGGCGTTCCTCGCCGAGCGGCGGGCGAACTGGCTGCAGGACATGGGCGCGGCGCCGATCGAGCGGCACTCGCTGCTCTCGGACCAGCGGACATGCGCGCTGGTGGGGCCGGACGGCCGGATTGTGTGGATGTGCCTGCCGCGGATCGATTCCAGCGCCCTGTTCGCAGAATTGCTCGGGGGGCCGGCGGCGGGGTACTTCGCCGTGCGCCCGGAGGGAGAGCCGGGGGCAGTTGGGGCGCCGACGCAGCGGTATGACGGGGACACGCTGACACTGATCACCGAATGGGCGCACATGCGCGTCACCGATTACATGGACTGCTCCGACGGGCGCCACTTCCGGCGCCCGGGGCGGACCGATCTGGTGCGGCACATCGAGGGGACCGGGCGGGCGGTGATCGAGTTTGCGCCGCGGCTGGATTTCGGGCGAGGACAGACGCTGCTGGCGCTGCGCGAGGGCGGCGTGGAGATCGAGGACTCGATCGACCCGATCGTGCTGCGGGCGCCGGGGGCAAAGTGGACGCTCTCGCGCGAGCCGGGGGGGCAGACTGCGCGCGCGGTGGTGGACCTGGACAAGGGGCCGGTGACGCTGGAGCTGCGCTACGGCACCGGGCATCTTGGGCCGCTGAGCGTGCCCGAGGCCGACCGGCGGGCCGGGGCGCAGCGGGTGTGGAGCGAGTGGGCATCGCGGCTCGACCTGCCGCGGGAGCACCGGGCGCAGGTGCTGCGCAGCGCCCTGACGCTCAAGGCCCTGTGCCACGGGCCGACGGGGGCGATCGCGGCGGCGGCGACGACGAGCCTGCCGGAGGAGATCGGCGGGGTACGCAACTGGGATTACCGGTACTGCTGGCACCGGGATGGGGCGCTGTCAGCGCTGGCGCTGGTTCGGCTGGGGAGCTTTGCCGAGGCGCTGCGGTTTCTGGACTGGATTCTGCACGTGGTGGAGCGCAGCGAGGGGGCCGAGCGGCTGTCGCCGCTATACACGGTGAGCGGGGACCCGCTGGGGCCGGAGGCGGAGATCAGCGAACTCAACGGGTATCGGGCGAGCCGCCCGGTGCGCATCGGCAACGCGGCATCGGCGCAGGTGCAGCTCGACGTGTTCGGGCCGGTGGTGGAACTGGTGGCGGAACTGCTGCGGCGCGGGGCATCGCTTTCGGGTGAGCACTGGCGGGTGGTGCAGGCGATGGCGCAGGCGGTGGCGGCACGGTGGCGCGAGCCGGATCACGGGATCTGGGAGATCCGGGCAGCGCGGCGGCATCACACGCACACGAAGGTGATGTGCTGGATGACGGCGGACCGGGCGGCGTGGGTTTCCGAGTCGCTGCGCGGGCGTCCTGGGGATTCGATGCGCGAGCTTGCCGCGCAGATCAAGGCGGATGTGCTGGAGTACGCGTGGAGCGAGCAGCTCGGCGCGTTTGCCGGGACGTATCACGAGCATGATCCGGATGCCGGCGCGCTGTGGGTGGGGCTGAGCGGGATGCTGGCGCCGGATGATCCGCGGTTCCTGGCGACGATCGACGCCGTGGAGCGGGAGCTGCGCTGCGGGCCGGTGGTGTACCGGTATCGCGGGGCGGATGGGCTGCCGGGGATGGAGGGCGGGTTCAACCTGTGCACGACGTGGCTGATCGAGGCGCTGGCGATGGCGGGGCAGGCGGACCGGGCGGCGAGCCTGCTGGAGGATTATCTCGGGCTGCTGGGGCCGACGGGGCTGATGTCGGAGGAGTTCGACCCGCACGAGGGGGTTGCGCTGGGGAATCATCCGCAGGCGTATTCGCATCTGGGGCTGATCGAGGCGGCGCTGGCGATGCAGGGGCGGTGAGAGAAAGTTGAAAGTTGAAAGTTCAAATTGGGAGTGCAGACGTCAGAGGAGTCTTTCCTATTTGAACTTTCAACTTTGAACTTTAAACTTTGGATCCCTGCCTATGCCCCTCTCCGACCCCAAGCTCGTTGCCGCCTTCCGGCGTGGTGTGAACTGCTACCTGCACGAGTATGGCGACCGGCAAGCGCGTGAGCGGACGGCGCACTTCTGGCTTGCCACCTGCATCGCCAACGAGCTTCCGCGGCGACGCGGCGGGCATCATGTCATCGGGGAACTGCACACCCGCAAGTGCGACCTGACGCCATGCCTCCGCGCCCTCAATACCCCCGCGGCGGTGTCGTTGATCAAGAACAATACCGGCGCCTTCGGGTACGACGTCTGCATCTCGCGCGATGATGACTTCGACGCGCGAAGCTGGCAGACCAGGCGCAGGGAATGGCTCGCGAAAGGCCGCGATGAGCGCGACTTCGACCACACGATGGAGGTCATCTCGAAGATGGCCGTCATCGCGGAGTTGAAAACCGGCGACTCCACCTCCACGAACGTGCGATCCATCGAGAAGGACCTGCTCAAGCTGCTCGCGATCGCGGAAGCGACCCGGCGCAAAAAACTCCGGCCCAGACTCTTCTTCATCGCCGCCCCGGGCCCCAATCGCGCCAGAGCCGCGAAGCTTCTCGAGAACATCGACATCGCGAGGGAACACCTTGCCGGCCTCTGGCCGCGCGGCGAGGAACCCGAGATCATCTACAAGGATGCGGAGTGATAGAAAAGTTCAAAGTTCAGAGTTGAAAGTTCAAAGCCCCGAGTTCGGAGTGCTCTGCAATTTGAACTTTGAACTTTCAACTTTCCACTTTGAACTTTGCTACTGCAGCAGTTCGTCGAGGAGGCCGTCGCAGGCGCGGTGGAGCAT
>CAYMJK010000136.1:0-2533 GCA_964390535.1 uncultured Phycisphaeraceae bacterium
GCGGCCGGACCACCACCTCCCAGCGCGAAGGCTCGCTCTCGTACGGGCGTACATCCTCGACCGTCCCGATGATCAGCATCTGCGCGTTGGCGGGCCACAGGTCGTCATCGAGGCGCACCGTCATCCCCAGGTCCGGCACCACCGGCTGCTGCGTGATCGGATCGAGCAGGAACGACAGCCGCCCGGCGAGGGCGCCGTCGCCGGTGGGGCTGAGGTTGCACCGGAGGATCCGCTGCGGATCCTCGAGGATCACCCGCCCCTGCAGCGGCCGGGCATCCGGCGCGGTGATCGGCTGCACCCACGCCGTCAGCGGGTTGGTGCGGACGACCTGGCCCAGGAGCTGCGACCCGTGGACCGTCGCGACGGTGTTGCGCGTCACGCCCTTGCCGCTGCCCGCCCGCACCTCCAGAAGCTGGCTGGACAGGTCGCTGGACCGCCCGATGACCGTCGCCGTCACCAGCCGCATCGACGGATCCTCGCCGAGCTTGATCCCCTCCTGCAGGTCCTCGACCATCCGCTCCAGCCGCTGCGACCGGGCGACCTCCTGCCGGTAGAGCAGCTCGTAGCGGTCGCGCTCGCCCTCGAGCTGGCGGACGATTTCGGGCTCGGGCTCCTCGCTGGTCCGGATGCTCAGCCAGCCGGCGAGGGCGGTGATGGGGTGGCTCACCGGGGCGATGAGCAGCCGCGTCACCTCGCCGAAGCCCCCGAGCCACCCGGTGAAGCGGGGCGGGGCCAGGGCGCAGATGAGCAGCAGCGGGGGCGCCGCCAGCAGGGCGAGTCGTGCGGTTCGCTCATTGGGGCGGGCTCGGATCATGCGGCTCGGCGCTCCGCGTCGGGCCGGGACAACTGCGCTACAGCGAGTCCTGGTCGTTCTCCAGCGTGGCCTTCCACTCCTCGATGTGCTCGAGGTAGATGGCCGTGCCGCGGGCGACGCAGGTGAGGGGGTCCTCGGCGATGCGGCACTCGAGGCCGGTCGCCTTCTGCAGGATGATGTCCAGCCCGCGAAGCATCGCGCCCCCGCCGGCCAGCACGATGCCGTTGTCCACCAGGTCCGCCGCGAGCTCGGGCTCGGCCCGCTCCAGCGTGCGGGTGACCGTCTCGATGATCTGGTTCAGCGGCTCCTGCAGCGCCTCGCGGATCTCCTCGCTGGTGATGGCGGCCTTGCGGGGCAGGCCGCTGATCATGTCGCGGCCGCGAACCTCCAGCGTCGTCTCCTCGCCGGTGGGGGCGGCGGAGCCGACCTCGATCTTGATCCGCTCGGCCGTCTGCTCGCCGACCATGAGGTTGTAGGTGCGGCGCATGTGGTTCATGATCGCCTCGTCCATGTCGTCGCCCGCGACGCGGACGCTCTCGCACACGGCGATGTCGGCGAGGCTCATGATGGCCACCTCGGTGGTGCCCCCGCCGATGTCCACGTTCATCGTGGCGGTCGGCTCGGCGACGGGCAGCCCGGCGCCGATCGCCGCGGCGACCGGCTCCTCCAGCAGCCACGTCCGCCGGGCGCCGGCCCGGAGGGCGGAGTCGAAGACGGCCCGCTTCTCCACGGCGGTGATGCCCGAGGGGATGCTGATAACCACCCGCGGCCCCCACATGCCCCAGGAGCGGGTCAGGCCGTTCACCTTCCGGATGAAGTAGCCGAGCATGGCCTCGGTGATCTCGAAGTCGCTGATGACCCCGTCCTTGAGGGGGCGAACTGCGGTGATGGAGCCCGGGGTCTTCCCGAGCATCTCCTTGGCGACCCAGCCGACGGCCTGGCCGTTCTTGAGGACCTGGTTGGTCCCCTTGCGCACGGCGACCACGCTGGGCTCGTTGAGGACGATGCCCTGGCCGCGGACGGCGACGAGGGTGTTGCAGGTCCCCAGGTCGATGCCCATGTCCACGCTGAACATGCCGACAAGGCGTTCGAACATAAGGGTCCTGCGGGTCTCCGAGACGCTGTTTGCGCCAGCGTGTGCGAGTTCGCGAATTGGCGCCCGAAGGATAGACATAGGGGTGAACCTTCTCGGCATCGACATCGTCCGGAATGCCCGGTTTCCATGAGTTTCCGGGCCGACTTTGCGCAGCGGGGCGCAAAGGCCGCCGCCGCGGGCGCAACCGCGCGCAAGCGACAAGTTCCGGGGCGGGCGGGGGCAGACTCGGCAGGCCTGACGGGGCGGGCGCCGCCGCGCGGCTGCACGCGAGCCACCGCATCCCGTTCATGCGCTTCTCTCGCCCCCGGAGGGGGCGCTGTCCCTTGCCCCGGGCGAAGCCCGGGGTGTGCAGCGCTTTTCAAGCCCGTAGAGCCCCAGCGGGGCGAAGGTACGTCCGGATCCATCAGAGCCTCCGGCGCCACCTTCGCCCCGCCGGGGCTCTTGACAAGGAAACGGCGCCGCGACCCGGGCTTGCTCGCTTCGCTCGCGGCGCCCGGGGCAAGGAACCGGTCGCCCCGCCGGGGCTGCAATGAGGCCAGTTGCGCGGGCGGGAGCGCCCCGGGCCTCAGGAGAATCAAGATCGCCCAATGAAAAACGCCGGCCGCGAGCGGCCGGCGTTGTGG
>CAYMJK010000137.1:0-4472 GCA_964390535.1 uncultured Phycisphaeraceae bacterium
ATCGCCCAGGTCGCCGCGGCGAGCGGGCTCGAGACCGTCGTCTACGACGTCTCCGCGGACGCCATCGCCCACTGCCAGCAGACCAACGACAAGCTCCTCGCCCGCGCTGTCGAGAAGGGCCGCATGACGGCCGACGATGCGAAGCAGGCCCAGAACCGCCTCAGCTACGTCACCGACCTGCACTTCCTCGCCGAGTCGCAGGTCGTCATCGAGGCCGCCATCGAGAGCGCCGAGATCAAGAAGAAGATCTTCGCCGACCTCGCCGGCATGTTCACCCGCGATCAGATCCTCGCCACCAACACCAGCTCCATCAGCATCACCGAGATCGCCGGCGCCACGAACTGTCCCGAGCGAGTCATCGGCATGCACTTCTTCTATCCCGTGCCGGTCATGAAGCTCGTGGAGGTCATCAACGGCCTCGCGACGTCGCCGCAGGTGACCGAGCGCATCATCAACCTCGCCGAGAAGATGGGCAAGACCGCCCTCCCCGCCAACGACCGCGCCGGCTTCGTCTCCAACCGCGTGCTCATGCCGATGATCAACGAGGCCTTCTACGCCTGGATGGAAGGCGTGGCGAAGCCCGAAGATATCGATGGCATCATGAAGCTCGGCTGCAACTTCCCCATGGGCCCCCTGCGCCTCGCCGACTTCATCGGCCTGGACACCTGCGCCCACATCATGGATGTCCTCGCCGAAGGCCTCAACAACGACCGCTATCGCCCTTGCCCGCTGCTCCGCCAGCTCGTGACAGCCGGGCGGCTGGGCGACAAGACGGGGCGGGGCGTGTTCGAGTATTCGAAGTGATCCACAGGAGGACCGAGCGCAGCTCGGGAACAGGAGCGCAGCGAGTAGTGTACAGAGCAGCGGCGCCCTCAACTCGCTGACGGCGGGGCGCCTCGGGCGACAGGACGAGGTGGGGGTGTCTGAACACTCGGTGAAGACGAGTCGAAGAGGGAACCACAGATGGCACGGATGGGCGCGCAGATCGGGTGGGGCTGCAGATTGGAGTCGCGGTGCTGAAGGGCCTCTGCAACGCGGTTGCATTGGCGATGCTCTGTGCTGCGCCGCTCGAGGCAGCGCAGCCGACCGAAGCGCAGACGCGGGAGGCGGTGGCGGCGCTTGTGGCGCAGCGCCACGAGGGCCGGCCGAATGGCTGGCCGCTGCTGGTCGAGGCAATCAACGCCAGTGAGGCGGCGCGCCGGGAGGTCACCGACCGCTGGGAAGAGCAGGGCGCCGGCCGGCCGAACCCTGTCGATGACGCCGAACTGATCATTCTGGGCGACTGGCCGCGGCCCGGCATCGATCCCCGGCTGATCGCGGCAACGCGAGCCAACGGCGCCTTGGGCAAGCTGGGGGCGCTCGCTGAACTCGGCCAGGCGTGGCCGCCGGTGGACGAGTTTCCCGCGACGACGATCGAGGCCGTCTCCTGGTACACGCCGCTGCTGATGCTCTGCCGCGCGCGCCGCGCAGCGATGCGGATGGATGCGTCGGACGGGGATCTCGAGGGCGCCGTCGCGGGCGCCCGCGATCTGCTCGTGGCGGGTCGGATCGGAGCCGATCAGCTCTTGCTGCGCCATCGGAGACACGGGGTGGTCTTCACCATCCTTGCCCTCAGCGAGATTCGCCATCAGGTCGTGGAGGGGCTGTACGATGCCAAGACCTGCCGCGAACTGATCGGTGTCATCGACCGGGAGTTCGACTGGCCGTCGATGGAACTGGCGCTGGAAGCCGAGCGGCGGCTCGCGCTGGACGACTACGCGCGGGATGGCGGGGCGGACCTCGTCCTGCGATTGGATGAGGCGCTGCGAGAGGTCCATGACGCCGCGCTGCGCGAGATGGCGCCCGGCCCTGCGCTGGAGACCGGCAACGCGAGCATCGACGAGCTGGTCGAGTTTGAGCTCCTTCGGCTTTCCGGCGCGCTGACGAACGATCGGTTCGTGCGCACGGTCGCCGACGCCACCCGCATCATGCTCGCGCTGGAGATCTACCGGGCCGAGCGCGGCGCCTACCCGGCCGACCTGGCCGCGCTGGCGCCGGGCTGGCTGCCCGGGATACCGAACGATCGCATCTCCGGCCAGGCGCTGCGATACGAGAAGCTGGATGACGATGATGCGGCGCACGGGTATCTGCTCTACTCCGTGGGATTGGACGGGCAGGACGACGGCGGGGCGACCCACGAGTACGGACCGGCCGCCGCGGCGATCGGGAAGGTGCGCCCGGGCTTCGATTTCGTGCTCAACCACCCGCGCGCGGCGCCGCCGGAGGAGTGAGCGCGGGGAAGCGATCCGCTGCTTCGCACGGCGAATGAGCGCCGGCTCATGCCGCGCAGCGCCGGCGCGCATACCGTTACACAGGCGCCACCCATTGCCTGCGCTCGCCGCAGCCCACAGGAGCCATGCCATGAAAACCCTCGACGCCCAAACTCTCCGCACGATGATGAGCCAGTCGGATGAGCCTCTCGTGATCAACGTTCTCCCCAGCGACGCCTTCGCCGAAGAGCACATCCCCGACTCGCACAACGTCCCCGTCGGGCTCGACAACTTCGCCGAGCAGGTCGAACGCCTCGCCGGCGACAAGAGCCGCACCATCGTCGTCTACTGCGCCAGCAAGCAGTGCGACGCCTCCCCCACCGCCGCCCGCAAGCTCGAGGAGGCCGGCTTCACCGACATCTCCGACTTCGAGGGCGGCATGAAGGAGTGGACCGACAAGGGGTTCGTCGTCGGCCAGGCCGCCACCTGATCCCCCGGCGCCACTGATGTCGGCTCTGCGGCATCGGCGCTCCGCGCAATCCAGCCCGGCGGCGCGGGATGTCCCATCCCGCGCTGTCGCCGCGCCCCACAGCCCCCGCGCCCCACGACCACCAACACCCGCCATACCCTCCGGGCAACGCTGCCGCGCCGACTCATCTCGAGCAACCGCAGGTGACACCGATGACCACCGAACCCGCCTCATCCATCCCGCCCCCATCTGTGCCATCTGTGGTTACCCTCCCCCTGAGAACACCACGACTCCGCGAACTACAACGATGACCGACGAGTCGAGCCGACGGAGAATCCACCATGCCACCTGAGCCAGCCGCCCGCGCTGTGATCGCCAGGATGTGGGACAACGCCTGGACCGACGGCCTCTGGGCAGCGCCCTGGCGCGCCTCGATCGAGGATCTCTCGTCGCAGCAGGCCGCATGGACTCCGGCCCCCGGGCGCCACAGCATCTGGCAGATCGTCCTGCACATGGTCTTCTGGCGCGAGTCGTGGCTCACGCGCGCAGCCGGCGGCCCGCGCCACACCGATGAAGAGCAGGAGCGCCTGAACTTCCCCGACATCTCCGACACCTCCGAAGCCGCCTGGGCGCAGGCCCGCCAGCGCTTCGCCGACACGCAGACCCGCGTCGCCGAGGCCATGGCCAACCCGAACCTCACCACTGACCCGGGCGCCACTACCCTCCCCCACGACTGCTACCACTTCGGCCAGATCGCTTACCTCCGCGCCCTCCTGGGTCTGCCCCCGCTCGACTGACCAGTGAAGAAGCTGCACGTACCGCTGACCGCTCTCTCCTTGACTTCATCTTTCATCATTCCGGACCCCCCATGAAGATCCACGAATACCAGGCCCGCGACCTTCTCGCCTCCGCCGGCGTCCCCGTCCCCCCCGCGCGCATGATCGAGTCCTTCGAGGATGCCGCGGGGGCGTACAAGCAGGTCACCGGCGAGGCTGGCGCCACGCTCGCGGTCGTCAAAGCCCAGGTGCACGCCGGCGGCCGCGGCAAGGCCGGCTTCGTCAAGCTCGTCGAGTCGCCGGAGGCCGCCACCGAGGCCGCCCGCTTCATGCTCACCAACCGCATGGTCAGCAACCAGACCGGCGACGATGGCCTCGAGGTCACGAAGCTGCTGGTTGCCGCGGGCGTGGACATCGCCCACGAGTACTACCTCGCCATCACCACCGACCGCAAGACCCGCCGCAACATCCTCATCGCCAGTGCCGAGGGCGGCGTGGACATCGAGGAGGTCGCCCACACGCGCCCGGAGGCCATTATCCGCGAGCCGCTTCACCCGCTGCTCGGCCTGCAGGCCCACCAGGCCCGCAGCGTCGCGTTCAAGCTCGGCTTCAGCGGCAAGCAGGTGAACCAGGCGGTGAAGATCATGATGGCGCTCGCGAAGCTCTACATCGAGAAGGACTGCACGCTGGCGGAGATCAACCCGTTGATCGCGACGCCGGCGACCGGTGACGCGCCCGATGGCCAGGTGCTGGCCATCGATGCCAAGTTCAACTTCGACGACAATTCCACCTTCCGGCACAAGGACATCCAGCAGCTCTTCGATCCCTCCGCCGAGAACCCCGCCGAGCTGCGGGCCGGGCGCATGGGGCTGACGTACATCGCGCTGGATGGCAACATCGGGTGCCTCGTCAACGGCGCCGGGCTGGCCATGGCGACGATGGATGTCATCAAGCTGCACGGCGGCGAGCCGGCCAACT
>CAYMJK010000138.1:0-2749 GCA_964390535.1 uncultured Phycisphaeraceae bacterium
CTTCCTCCCGTTTTCGCCCGCGAAGTACGCGCCGAGCTCGCGCTCGGTCTGGCGCAGGATGGGGTGGGGCGCGGGGATAACGGCGAGCCCCGTCCGCGCCCGCACGGCGGCGATCTGCGTCTCCAGCGAGCGGCGGTCCACGAACTCCAGCAGGCAGAGGCCGCGGTCGGAGCAGCAGGCGAGCATCGGGCCCAGCGGCGTCGAAAGCCAGGCGGCGCTGAGAAAGTCGGGTACCCCCTCGCTCCGCGAGGGGTCGAAGTGAGACTTGGCGCCAGCCGCCCGGCGCCCAGCGGTAGCCGATCCAGACGGCCGCCGCGGAGCGTCGGCCCACCCGTCCCGCCGCGGAGCGGCGGGCCACCCTGGGGGCGCCCCGAACAGCTTCTCGAAGGCCTCACGGAATCCGCTCTCGGAGGCGTACCCCGCCTCCATCGCCGCGGCAGTGTGGCTCGCCCCGGCGCGGATGCGACCAAGCGCAGCCCCGAGTCGCAGCGCCCGCTGGAACTCGCTCAGTGACATGCCGTAGTGCCGCTTGAACTGGCGGCGCACGTGGTCCGGGTCGAGCCCCATCTCGCGGAGCTGTCGCTCGCGAACCGGGGCGGCCGGCGCCTCCTGAGCCCGCTCGACCAGGTCGGCCAGCCAGGCCGGGGCATCGCTCGGCGCCTCCAGCGGGTGGCAGATGCGGCAGGGGCGATACCCGGCGAGAAGGGCCTCCTGCGCTGTGGCGACGTACTCGACGTTCTCCGGGCGCGGCTTGCGGGCGCTGCACGTCGGCCGGCAGAAGATGCCGGTCGTCCGCACGCAGGCAAAGAAGAGGCCCTCGAACGCCGCATCGCGGCGCACGAGGGCATCATACAGGGCGGCAGGCGCGGCGGGCAGATCGTTCATGCCACCAGAGTAGCGGTCGCCGGGCGCGCCGGGCCACCGCAAACCCGGCGCGCTTCTCAGATGCCATGCCGGTCTCGGCGGCATGGGCCCAGGACCTGGCGAACGCACAGATGTCGCAAAGCCGACATCGGTGGCACGGGCTTACAGCGCCGACTCGTGCTCCTCGCCGGAGCTCTCGGCGCTCTCGATGGCGCTGGCCACCTTTCGATCGGCGCCTTCGATAGCCCGGTCCGCCTGCTCGTGGGCGCTGTCGGCAGCGCGCCGGCGAAACTGCTGGGCGGTCTCGCCGAACAGTTCGTTCTCGCGGCGCGTGTTGGGCGCTGCCAGGCCGGCGATGAGCCCGAGACCCAGGGCTGCAACGCCGACGCCCAGCGGGTAGTTCTCGTACGCCCGCGACGCTCCCTGCCCGGCGCTGCGAAGTGTCTGGCCTGCCGACCGCGCTGCGAGGTCGCCGATATCCGCGACCGACCTGCCGGCTCGCTCGCCCATGGTGGAGATGCGATCGACCGCCGCTTCGCCCAGATCGCGGGCCCGATGCGCCACGGCGTGGGCCGCGCTGCCGGCGGCGTTCGAGGCGGCGTGGGCTGCGCTGCCGGCGGCGTGTGTCGCTGAGTGCGCAGCGCTGCGGCCGACGCCGGTAGCGCTGCTGGCAACATCGCCCGGGCGGGCGCTGCGCCCTCTGGCCTCCTCGGTGATCAGCCAGACCAGCCCGGCGCCGATGAGTGCGCTCGGAAACGGGTGGGCCGCGACCCGATGGGCCAGGCTGGCGCCGGCATCCTTGGCGAGGCCGGCGGCGCCGCTCCCGCTCGAGGCGTTGCCGCGCACGGCGCTCCAGATCTCGCCCACGATGCGCCCGGGCTCCAACCGGCGGCTCAACTCGTCCAGCGTCTCGTCCATCGCCGAGCGCGTGTGCCGGATGTGCTGCTCGATGGCCTCCGGCTCGTCGCTTCGGGTCGGCTGGTCCGTCCGGACCTGGTCGCTGTGCCGGAAGCGATCGTCGCGGAAGCGATCATGGTCATTGAATCGAGCGTCGTCACGATAAGCGTCATTCTGGCGCATCAGACCTTCCTTTCCGCCCACTGACCGGTTTCGCGCAGGCTGCGCTCGGTGCGCGTGGGGCGCAGGTTCGAGGAGTCCATCTTCCGTTTGCCGCCGGCGAGCATTGCCCACCCGGCGATGGCGGTGATCCCGCCGACGATGAGCGGGGCAACCCACCCGGCGATGAGCGGGTCGATCTCCGCCACCAGCATCGCCGCGTACAGGCCGGCCGCCGCCGCGAACAGGATCACGAGCGTGCCGGCGCCGAGCACCGCGGCGCCTGTTGCCGTCGCCACGGCGCCCTGCATGGCCTCGCTCACCTTCTCCTGCAGTTCGGACTTGGCGAGGTGAATCTCATCCTGAACGAGCGTCATGCTCTCGTCGCGAAGATCGCCCAGCAGGCCCATGAACGAACGGCCCCGCAGCGCGGGCTCACCGTTATGTCCGGCGTGCCCTCGCTCCGGCGCCCCGTTGGGTCGGGCCCCGCCGGGCACGCGCCCGGTCTCGCTCTCGTGGCGCGGCCGCGTCTGTGTTTCCACTGCCATGTCTCATCCTTCCAGCTTTGGTTCTGGCATCAGTTCTGGTTTCGGGCTTCCGGCCCCGGCGCGTTACGTTACAGATCGCCGTTGCCGACGCCGGAGCGAGCCATCAGGTCCGGGTCGTATGCGCGCGGGGGGGGCGCCGAATCCGGCTCGCCGGGCTCCTGACGGCGCGCCGGCGGGCGGGCGGAGAGGAACCGCCCGGCCGCGATCCCGAGCAGCGCCGCCCCGCCGACGAAGACCGCCGGGTTGCGCCGGGCGATGCGCCGGATGTCGGCCGACACGCC
>CAYMJK010000139.1:0-8132 GCA_964390535.1 uncultured Phycisphaeraceae bacterium
GTCGTTTTCACCACAGAGACACAGAGGGCACAGAGGGGGAGGTTGTGTTCAGAGTCTGGAACTCCAGGTCGTTGTAGGCGCTTCAGAAACCCGTCGCTCCTCCTCTCTCTGATCCAGCGCTGTGCCTCTGTGGTGAAATTCTCTTGGGGGGTGGTGGGGGGTGGTGGGTTGTTGTGCGGCTGTCGGCTGCCAAGCACCGCTGGAAGCCCGTGCCGCTGCTCGGCGCCACTGTAAGAATCATCATCTGGAGATTGGGAACGCGGCCCGTGTGCCGCGGCCTCCCGGGGCGCGGACGATCCTTCGCAGCGCCATCGGGAGAATGCTGGATGAGAATTGCACAAGTCGCGCCCCTGTACGAAAGCGTCCCGCCGCTGGCCTACGGGGGCACCGAGCGGGTGGTCAGCTACCTGACGGAGGAACTGGTACGGCAGGGGCACGAGGTGACGCTGTTTGCCAGCGGAGACTCGGTGACGCGGGCCCGCCTGGAACCGATGACGCCGCGGGCGCTGCGGCTGGATGCGGGATGCGTCGATCAACTGGCGCACCACATCCTGATGCTGGAGCGGGTGGGTCAGGCCGCGGACGAGTTTGACATCATTCACTTTCACATCGATTACCTGCACTTCCCGGTGTCGCGGCTGCGCCGGGGGGCGCACGTGACGACGCTGCACGGGCGGCTGGACATTCCGGATCTGGCGCTGCTGTACGAGGAGTTCGGGGAGATGCCGGTGATCTCGATTTCCGACGCCCAGCGGGCGCCGATTCCGGGAGCGAACTGGCAGGGGACGGTGCATCACGGGCTCCCGCTCGACCTGCTGCGGCCGGCGCCGGAGGGCGGATCGGAGGGGCGGGGGGATTACCTGGCCTTTCTCGGGCGGATCTCGCCGGAAAAGCGGGTGGACCGGGCGATCGAGATTGCGCAGCGGCTGGGGATCGAGCTTCGGATCGCGGCGAAGGTGGACCGGGTGGACCGGGACTACTTCGATGCGCAGATCGCGCCGCTGCTGCGCCTGCCCGGGATCCATTTTCTCGGGGAGGTCGGGGAACGGGAGAAGGGTCCGCTGCTTGCGGGGGCCCGGGCGCTGCTGTTTCCGATCGACTGGCCGGAGCCGTTCGGGATGGTGATGATCGAGGCGATGGCGTGCGGGACGCCGACGGTGGCGTGGCGGCTGGGCTCGGCGCCGGAGGTGCTTTCCAGCGAGACCGGGTTTCTGGTCGAGAGCGTGGAGGAGGCGGTGGATGCAGTGCAGCGGACGGCGGAGTTCGACCGGCGCCGCTGCCGGGAGGTGTTCGAGCGGCGGTTCAGCGCAGCGCGGATGGCGCGGAAGTATGTTGCGATCTACGAGCGCCTGATCCGGGAGGCGGCGGAAGGGCAGATCGGGAAGGGCGCCCGCGCGGGGCGCATCGTCATTCCGGCGCCGGTGGCGCCGTTTCATGTCGGGGCGCCTCTGGACGGCGTCCGCGCGCCCTCCGCCCCGGTGTAGGAGCTCTCCGGAACCCTGGAAGATGTTTCATCACGGAGGCGCAGAGGGCACAGTGTCAGCAATTCAAGGATTCTTCTCTTCTGTGCCCCATGCGCCTCTGTGGTGACCCAGGATTCGAGGATAAGCTCTCCTGAAACGGAGGTTCGATGGCGCCGACGAAAGCAGCGAAGCCGATGAAGCCGCAGGCGGGGCTGAGCTCGCTTCCGCTGGAGGATGTGCGGCGGATCGAGGGGGAGTACTACATCCTCGCGACGAGCGCGCTTGCGGACGATCTGGACCGCGTGCTGAAGCAGGGCGACACGTTCGCCATCTTCGATCACTACGGGGACATCAAGCCGGTGGGGCTGCGGGAGGAGGGCGTGTACCACCATGACACGCGCTACTGCTCATCGCTGATCCTGAAGCTGGGGCGGACGCGGCCGCTGGTGCTCAGCTCGCTGGTGGAGCGGGACAACGCGCGGCTGGTGGTGGACCTGACGAACCCGGACATGACGATCGGCGACGGGCCGATGATCCCGCACGGGACGGTGCACATCCGGCGGACGAAGTTCCTGTGGGCGGGGGCGTGCTACGAGCAGATCCAGGTGCGCAATTACGGGCCGCGGCGGCTGGCGCTGCAGCTTGCGCTGCACGTGGACGCGGACTTCGCGGATGTGTTCGAGGTGCGCGGGGCGCGGCGGGCCCAGCGCGGGCGGCGGCTGGCTGCGGAGGTCGGGGAGGGCACGATCACGCACGCCTATCAGGGGCTGGACGGAGTGCTGCGGCGGGCGCGGTTTACGGGTTCACCGGTTCCGGATCGGATTTCGGAGCATGACCTGCGGTTCGAGCTGTCGCTGGCGCCGCGGGAGCAGTGCGCTGTGCAGCTTGTGATCTCGTGCGAGAGCGAGCGGGCGGCGCCCGGGGCGCCTGCGTCGCCTGCGTCATCATCAGGGGCGGGGGCGGCGTCGGGGGACGGGGCAGCGCGGCCGTCGCGGCCGGCGCTGGGGGCTGCGCTGCGGGCATCGCGGCGCGCGATTCAGCGGGCAGAAGTGGGGTGGGCCGGCATCTACACCTCCAACGAGACCTTCAACGAGTGGATCAACCGGAGCAACGCGGACCTGCGCATGATGGTGACCCAGACGCCGCACGGGCCGTATCCGCACGCGGGCGTGCCGTGGTTCAGCACGCCGTTCGGGCGCGACGGGATCATTACGGCGATGGAGTGCCTGTGGGTGAGCCCGCCCATGGCCCGCGGCGTCCTGGCGTTTCTCGCAGCGACGCAGGCGGACGCCGACGACGTCGGCGCGGATGCCGAGCCGGGGAAGATCATCCATGAGATGCGGCGCGGGGAGATGGCGGCGGCGGGGGAGATTCCGTTCGGGCAGTATTACGGGAGCGTGGACGCCACGCCGCTGTTCGTCATGCTCGCCGGGGCGTATTACCAGCGCACGGGCGAACTGGAGTTCATCCGCGAGATCTGGCCGAACATCGAGCGGGCGCTGCAGTGGATCGAGGAGCGCTCCGACACCGACGGCGACGGCTTCACGGAGGCGGTGAAGCGGCGCCAGGACGGGCTGGACCAGCAGGGGTGGAAAGATTCGCACGATTCGGTCTTTCATGCCGACGGCGCCGGGGCCGAGGGGCCGATCGCGCTGTGCGAGGTGCAGGCGTACATCTTTGCCGCGCAGCGCTCCGCGGCGGACCTGGCCGAGGCGCTGGGGCTGGGGGACCGGGCCGGCGCGCTGCGCGCCAGCGCCGAGGGGATGCGCATCCGGTTCGAGGAAGCCTTCTGGCGCCCGGAGATGGCGACGTACGCGATGGCGCTGGATGGGCGCAAGCGGCCGTGCGATGTGCGGTCATCCAACGCGGGACACTGCCTGTTCGCGGGGATCGCCGATCCCCAGCGGGCGCGGCTGTGCGCGCAGACGCTGCTGAACGAGTCGGGGTATTCGGGCTGGGGCGTGCGGACACTGGCGTCGTCGGAGGTCCGGTACAACCCGATGAGCTATCACAACGGCTCGATCTGGCCGCACGACAACGCGATCATCGCGGCGGGGCTGGCGCGGTACGGGCTGAAGGATGGGGCGCTGCGGGTGCTGACGGGGATCTTCGACACGAGCCTGTTCGTGCACCTGCACCGGCTGCCGGAGTTGTTCTGCGGGTTCGGGCGCCGGCCTGGGGCGAGCCCGACGCTGTATCCGGTCGCCTGCTCGCCGCAGGCGTGGGCGGCGGGGGCGGTGCACATGCTGCTGCAGGCGTGCCTGGGGCTGGAGGTGGATGCCCCGCGCCGAACGCTGCGTTTCCAGGAGCCGCGCTTGCCGCCGTTCCTGGAGCGGGTGGACATCAGCGACCTGCGGGTGGGCGAGGCGTCGATCAGCGTGCGGCTGACGCGGACGAGGGGGGATGTGAGCGTGGATGTGCGGGAGCGGAGGGGGGATGTGCAGTTGACGATCGTGAAGTGAGGAAAGGGAGCCTATGGCAAATGGCAATTCATTCACCATTTGCCCATTTGCGACTTGCTATTTCGCCATCAAGGCGGCGATGCGCTTTTCGGTCGGCGGGTGGCTGGCGAAGAGGTTCACCAGGGTTCGCGAGCCGGTGAAGGGCTCGATGATGAAGAGGTTGTTGGCGGCGGGGTTGGGGTTGCGCAGGGGGATGCGCTTCGAGTAGGCCTCGAGCTTGCGCAGGGCGCTGGCCAGGCCCGTGGGCGAGCCGGCGATCTCGGCGCCATGGGCGTCCGCGACGAACTCGCGGCTGCGGCTGACCATCGCCTTGATGATGGCGGCGCCGACGGCAGCAACGATGAGCCCGACGATCGCGATCAGCGGATTGCCGCCCTCGCGGCTGCCGCCGAGGAAGAAACCCCACTGTGCCGCGAAGGCGAGGATGCCGGCGATGGTCGCGGCGATGGTGCTGGTGAGCGTGTCGCGATTCTTGATATGGGCGAGCTCGTGGGCAATGACGCCCTCGAGTTCCTCAGGGGAGAGCAGGTTGATGGCGCCCTCGGTGAGTGCGACGGCGGCGTGCTTCGGGTTGCGGCCGGTGGCGAAGGCGTTGGGCGCCTGGTGCGGGCAGATGTAGACGCGGGGCATCGGCAGGTCGGCGCGCTGGCGCAGGCGATCGACCATGGGGTAGATGTCGCCGCCGGTGGAGGCGTCGATCTCGCGGCCGCGCATCGCCTTGATGGCGATGGTGTCGCTGAAGAACCAGGCGCCGAAGTTCATCACGATGGAAATGACGAGGAAGGGGAGGATGAACTGCTGGCCGAGCAGGGCGCCTGCGGCGAGCAGCAGGCCGGTGAGGAGGCCCATGAGTGTGATTGTTTTCACGTTGTTGACGAAAGCCGTCATGGCGGGTTCTCCTGCTTCTGCACGAGCGATTCTGCACGACTCGCTCGCTCTTCTTCCTGAGCGTGTGCTCGGGGCTCTTTGTTCCAGCAGCGCTGGCGCCAGCGGCGCGGGGCCTCAGGAGCCCGTTGCGGCGGGCGCGGGCCTGACGTCGCCGGGGGCGGCGCCGAGGACGCCGGCCAGTTTGGCAGCCCCGATCAGGAGCAGAATGGCAACGGCGAGGCGGACAGCGCCCAGCGGGAGCCGGTGAGTGAGGCTCGCGCCGAGCCAGCCCCCGGCAAAGGCCGTCGGCGCCATGGCGGCGGCGAGCCCGAGGGCCTCGACGGCGGAGCGGCCGTGCTCGGGGCTGAGGGTGGCGAGTTTGAGGGAGGCGCCGACCACCGCCGTCACCGCCATCACCGCGGAGGAGACGGCAATGACGTTGCGGATGGGCAGGCGGCAGGCGACCTGGAGCATGGGGACCATGAGCACCCCGCCGCCGAGGCCGAGCAGCCCGGCGACCAGACCCGTGAGCCCCCCCACCACTCCGAGGCGGGCGGGATTGGTGCGCTCGCGGTCGAGGGCGGGCTCGGGGTGTTTGCGGGCGATGCGGAAGATCGTGAAGAGGGCGTAGGCGGCGATGAAGGCGGCGAGGAGCTTCTGCAACTGCTCGCCGTGGATGCGGTTGCTGATGAGCACGCCCGCGATGATGGTCACGACCATCGCGGGCAGGATGATGCGGACGAGGTCGAAGCGGACCGCGCCGGCCTTGTGATGGCGGAGGGCGGCGGGGAAGGCGACGATGACGTTGACGGTCATGGCGGCGGCCATGTAGACGTGGTGGGCGTCGGCGGGGTCTGGGTCGCGCAGGGCGAGGGCGAGGCCGGGGATCATCACCATTGAGCCGCCGACGCCAGCGAGGCCGCCAAGCAGGCCGGCGGCAAGCCCGATTACGCCAGCGATGAGGACGTCCGAGAATTCCAACGCGATTCCTGACCCCAGCGGGGCAGGCTTGTCGCGCCTGCCGGCATCTCCTCCGCAGCGCAGCGCGCCACCCGTTCCCGAGCGTATGCCGGGCGCAGCGCGGTCCGATACCTTCGGGCGGGGCGCCCGGGCGGAGCGCGGAGAAAAGTGGCTGAAAAACCGGCGCCGGCCCTCCATCCCCACCACGATCGGGCCGAACCTGATGCTGTCGGTTGTCGTTTGGTCGCGGCTTGAGAATTCCGGGGTAGACTCGGCAGACAATCAGGCGGCGATCAGATGTGGTGGATCGCTCCCGGCCGCCGCGGCAGGCGGGGCCGGGGACAACAGAAGAGACGCCGAAAGCGGGCACGCGCCCACCTGCCCCGGGGCCCAGACCGGTGACCACAATCAAAGACATGACGACCGGCCAGCGAGCCGCCCTGCGCATCGGCGCCGGGGCTGCAGCGCTGGCCCTGACGATCGGCTCGGCGATCTTCGCCAAGGAGCGCGGCGGCGCCCCGGCGCCCCTCGCGGCGGTCGAGACGCTGGCCCTGGATGGCGCCCCGGCCCGCTCCTCGACGCTCTCGATCCGCGGGCCCGAGCTTGCCGAGCACATCGAGGCGCCGAACCTGGATGCCCATCGCATCGTGACCGACACCGAGCTTCGCTGGTTCAACGGTCGGCCGGTGCGCCCGGCGCGGACGGTGATGTTCAAGGTGACGGCGTATTCGCCGGATGCCCGCTCCTGCGGCGCATCGGCGGACGGCCAGACGGCGACGCTGCACTCGGTGGAGACCAACGGGATGCGCCTGGTGGCGGCAGACACGCGGGTGCTGCCGTTCGGCTCGATGCTGACGGTGCCCGGGTACGCCGGCGACGCGGTGGTTCCGGTGCTGGACCGCGGCGGGGCGATCAAGGGGCAGCGGCTCGACCTGCTCTTCGCGACGCACGAGGATGCGCTCCAGTGGGGCGTGAAGGTGATCCCCGTGACGATCTGGGAGTACGCGGACGGGAAGCCGGCCGAGGATCCCCGGAAGGTTCGCGGGAGTTGACCGTGGCACGGGCTTCCAGCCCGTGCGGGGCCGGGACCGGCGCACAAATGAACAGGGTTTCGCTGGAGCGGAAGCTGCTCCGGGAAGGGAACGTCTTCCAGGAGTTTTGCAGCCGCGACACGGGCTGGAAGCCCGTGCTACTCCGCGCGGCGGAAGAGGTCGAGGAAGCGGTCTTCGTAGAGTTCGAAGACGCCGAGGCGGTCGAGCTCTTCCTTGAGGCGGAAGGCGCTGGAGCGATTCTTGCGGGCCTCATCGAAGAGGCGCTCGATGCGGCTGCGGACCTCGAGTGGAAGGCCGTCCGGGGCGCGCGGCCCGGGAGCTTCCGGCTCATCATCTGATTCGTCGAGTCCGGGCGCGGCGCCGGCTTCGGCGCCCGCGGGCGGCTCGGCCGCTTCGTCGATGTCGTCGTCGCCTTCATCCTCCTCGGCGCCGGCGCGCTCGGCCTCGGCGCGCATGCGCTCCATGAGGTCGAGCAGGGCCTGGCGGACCGTCTCGCCCTGCTCCTGCAGCTCGCCGAGTTCGACATCGACATCGGAGAGGGCGGTGAAGATCTCCAGAGCGCGGCGGGAGGAGATGAGGTTGGGCACGCCGGCGGCGAAGTAGGGGATCTCGGCCATCAGGCAGAGGCCGGGGATGCCGCGGTCGATCGCGGCTGCGAGGGCGACGCCGTTGAGCCCGCCGATCTGCCCCTCGGTGAGCAGCTTCACCTCCTGGTCGCGCAGCTCGGTGAGCAGGCCGGGATCGGTAACGGCGCCGTAGACCGTCGGATCGCTGGCGGGGTGGAGCTGCGTGGCGAGGGCGGCGAAGGTGACGACGCGCTTGACGCCACGCCGCGCCGCGTAGTCCATGAGTTCGCTGCAGAGCTCCCATCCGCCGGTCTGCGGCTGCGCCTCACCGACGAAGACGAGCAGGTCGCGGCCATCGCCGGGGTTGCGCCACTGGAAGACGCGGCTGCGCGGCATGCGCGGCGAGCGGGCGACGCCGCGCTGGATGTCGATGTGCTGCGGCGCGAACTGGCCGCGCGGGGCAAGCTCGTGCACCGGCTGCATCTGCAGCGTGTTGATGAGATAGACGGCGGCGCCGACGGCGACGTTGCCGAGCCCGGGCCAGGCGGCGATGAGCCACGGCTCATTGAGTTGCTGGTCCATGGGGGCTCCTGGGGGCACGGTCCGTGGTCGTGAATCTATAGCGCGGCGTCAGGGGGCAGGGGTCAGGGGTCAGGGGAAGGAGCCCCGAGCCTGGGCGCCATGACTGCGCCTCGCTGCGCTCCTGTTCCCGAGCTTGCGCTTGGGGGCTCTTTGGGGGCCTGATCTGGTTCTCACGGGGGG
>CAYMJK010000140.1:0-12146 GCA_964390535.1 uncultured Phycisphaeraceae bacterium
GCAGGCGTGAGCATCGCGTGCTTGGCCTCCACGCCCGTCAGGTTTCCAGCCTTTACGCTCCGACCTTCTCCGCCCTGCGGCCCCCGCCGGCCTTGGCGCCGCCATCGTGTTCGGCCATGACGCGGATCATGTCGACGCAGCGGGCCGCGTAGCCCATCTCGTTGTCGTACCAGCTCACGACCTTGAAGAAGCGGCTGGAGAGGCCGATGCCGGCGCCGGCGTCGAAGATGCTGCTGCGGTGGTCGCCGATGAAATCGCTGGAGACGACCGGCTCATCGGTGTGGCCCAGCACGCCACGCATGGAGCCGTCAGCGGCCTTCTTCATCGCGGCGCAGATCGCCTCGTAGCTCGTTTCCTTCGCCGTGCGCACGGTGAGGTCCACGCAGGAGACGTCGCCGGTGGGCACGCGGAAGGCCATGCCGGTGAGCTTGCCCTTAAGCTGCGGCAGGCAGAGCGTGACGGCCTTGGCGGCGCCGGTGGAGGCGGGGATGATGTTCATGTAGGCGTTGCGCCCGCCGCGGAGGTCCTTCGCCGAGGGCCCATCCTGCGTCGGCTGGCTGGCCGTGACGGCGTGGACGGTGGTCATGAGCCCCTCCTCGATGCCGAACTCGTCGTCGAGCACCTTGGCGATGGGGGCGAGGCAGTTGGTGGTGCAGCTTGCGTTGGAGAGGACGAGATCCTTCTGCGGGTCGTACTCCTCGTGGTTGACCTTGTAACAGAAGGTGCGGACCTCTTCGGGCGTCTTCGTGGGGGCGCTGATCACGACGCGCTTTGCGCCGCCGCCATCGATGTGCTTGCGGGCATCCGGGCCCTTGGTGAACAGGCCGGTTGACTCGAGCACGTAGTCCACGCCGAGATCGCCCCAGGGGAGTTCGGCGGGGTTGCGGACGGCCATCGTGCGCGTCGTCTGACCATCGACGGTGAAGGACTCCTCAGCAGCCTCGACGGTGGCACGGCCGTCGCCGAGGCGGAAGGGGCCGTGCATCGTGTCGTATTTCAGGAGATAGGCGAGGTTGTCGGCGGGGACGAGATCGTTGACAGCCACGATCTCGACATCACCCTGCTGCCGCGCAATGCGGTAGACCAGCCGCCCGATGCGCCCGAACCCATTGATGCCGACACGGATGGCCATGGGAGTCTCCTTGTGCAGTGGCGCAAAACCGTAGGCGGCGTAGGCGGCGCCGGCTGCTTTGCGTGTGCGTGGAGGGCGTCGTCGTGCGGCGACTGCCTGCGCGAGCGCCGACCGCTCAGATCAGCGGTCGGGGGCGCCGGGCACGGCTCGCTGCGCGCGTGTCAGCGGCGGCGGTGTGTGGCGCAGGCGAGGGCGGCGAGCAGGGGGATGGTGGCGCCGGGGGCGGGAAGGTCGAGCGTGACGCCGAAGGCGGCGCCGGCGCCGGGTGGGCTGAAGACGCTGGCGCCGATGGTGGCGACGAGGTCGTAGATCCCCGGGGCGAGCGTACCGGTGGTGTCGAAGGACTCGCTGGTCGGAGAGCCCGGGATGGCGACGAGCTCGAAGATCGGCCCGCTCGGACCGGTGAAGCTGACGCCGCCGCCAGCGTCGCTGCCGGAGGACTCGAACATGGCGCTGAAGTGGTAGTCGGTGGGTTCGATGACGCGGAAGCGGGCCGAGAAGGTGGCTTCGCCGAGGCCGAGGCCGAGCGGGAAGCCCAGATCGCCGGCGCCGGCGGCGGTGGCGACGCCGTGAACGAGGTGGGGCATGATCATCGAGGACATGGTGGCGCGGCCGGAGTGGCTGCCGACGATCACCTCCACGGACTCGTCGAAGGGCCCCGCGGCGAGGGTGGATCGCATCTCCGAGAGTGGGCCGCCAGTGGGGTCTCCCGCACTGGCGCTGATCTCGCGACTCTGCGCCATGAGAATGATGTCGGCGCCAGCGGGAGCGCTGCAGACGACGGTCGCCAACGAGAGCAGGCAGGCATTGCGAAGCATCGATTCACCCCTGTCCACGGCGCCAGATGGCCGCACTTTGAGCATACCGCTTTGCGCGGCCGAAAGCATGCGAAAAGCGCGCAAAAGCATCTGCCCAGGCAGCGCAGGCGGGGCAAAACTCTCACTCCGCCCCATTATTAAACCCTGCCGGGAGAAGGATTTGAGGTGTGGCGCCTGCCGCGGCGCAGTCGGCGCGGGCTCGGGAGCGATGGGTCGTGTGGCCGCTCTGCGCCCCCGCGGCGCCATGGTATTTCAGCCCATGCCGCAGTTGCAATGTCCAGCGACAGGGCTTGTGTATCGGTGGTGGGGGTGGGGGAGGGGTTCAGATGTCGTCGTGCGCTCGTCGCCCGCGGCACGGGCTGGAAGCCCGGCGCCCCTTCTAGGGGAGGCGCCTGACGAAGATCTCGCGCAGTTCGATCGGAACGCCCTCCGACTGCCACGCCAGATGGCCGGGCCGGCTGTCGAGGCCGGTGGCTTCATTGACGACGACGCCGTTGATCAGGACGGTGGCGGCGCCGTTCATGAGGATCAGTTCGCAGTCGTTCCACTCGTCGGGTGTGCGCTCGGCGTCGGTCGTGTGGGCCGTGCGCCTGCCGCTGGTCCGCTCAGGGGCGCCGGTGAAGGGGAGGTTGCCGATGTTGATGAAGTCGCCGGCGCGGCCGTGCTGCATCTGGACCTCCAGGGAGGCGGGCCAGACCTTGTCGGGGGGCTCAAGCTGGAACAGCAGCCCGCTGTTGCCGGGGCCCTCCGGGAAGCGGTACTGGAAGCGGAGGGTGAAATCGGTGAACGTGTCGTCGGTGCGGAGGTAGCCGGTGGGGGCGCCCTCGGCGCGGAGGACGCCGTCGGTGATCGACCAGCGGCCGGAGGCGGGGGTCGGCTCCGGGGCGTTGTCGTCGGGGGCGTCAGGGGCATCGGGGGTGGCGTGATGGACGGTCCAGCCGTCGAACCCGCCGCCGATGAGGGCGGTCTCGCCATCGAGTGGCCCGGACTGGTCGCGGAGCTTGATAGAGCGGAACCAGACGTCGTTGCCGTGCTCCTGCAGGGCGATGTGCCCCTTGGGCTCCACGCCGAAGCCTTCGTACGCGGCGAACTTGCTGCCCGCAATCTTCGCGAGCCACTCGCCGGTGTCGGTGCGCGTGTCCACGAGCTTCACACCGTTGAGCCAGTGCTCCAGGCGGCCGTCCTTGAGGAGGATGCGGACGGCGTTCCACTCGCCTGCGGGGCGGGTGACCTTGCCCTCGGCGGGCCCGTACAGGTCGTAGAGGGCGCCGGCGCCGTGCGGGTCGGTGGGGCCTGCGCCCGCGCCTTCATCATCGAGGATCTGGTACTCGGGGCCGGTCTGCCAGGTGGTGTCGTGCTTCTCCTGCACGCGGTACATGATGCCGCTGTTGGCGCTGGGGGCGACCTTGTACTCGAGCTCCAGCTCGAAGTCGGTGTACATGTTCTCGGTGATGATGTCGCCGCCGCCACCATCGGCGTGGACGTGAAGGGCGCCATCCTCGATCGACCAGCCGTGCTCGGGGAAGGCCTGCTGCCGGTAGCCGCGCCAGCCGTCGGTGGAGGCGCCGTCGAAGAGGAGGACCCAGCCAGAGGCCTCCTCGGCCGGGGTGAGGGTGTTCTGCGCGCCGGCCGGGGCGGCCGCGGCAAGGGCGAGAGTGGCGATGATGAGCGTGAGGTGGCGCATGAGAAACGGTATGCGTGCCGCTGACGGCGGCCGTCAGTGGCTCCTTCGGGGCCGAACGAGGGAAGCACTGATGGCCGTCAGTGGCGCCGAACTCAGGCGGCTTCGTCCGCCTTCGGCTCGGTCCCGGGCTCGGACGGGCGGAGCGAAGGACCCGGAGCGGGCGGGGCGAGGGCGGGGAGAAAGCGGACGGGAGTTTCCAGCGTCGGCTTGTCGGCGGTCATGTCGAGGCCGCCGACGATGGAGGGCTTCACGTGCGCGCCCAGGCCGAGCGCGAACGAGGAGCCCACGGCGAGGCCCATCCAGAGCACATCGATGAGGGTGAAGCCGGCGCCGAGGGCGCTGGTGAACGCGGCGGCGGCGGCGGCCTCGCGCTCTTCGATCGCGGCGGCGCGCCGCTCGGCCTGCTTGGCGCTGCCGAGATCGTTCCAGCGGCGGGTCGCGGCGGCCCAGATGCCGGCGGGGTAGTCGGCCTCCGAATCCGGGGATTCGAGATCGGCGGTGGCGGGGAACCGGATGCTCAGGCCCGAGACGCGGTAGTCGCGGACGACGCCGGCGGCGACGCGGCTGATGAGCAGCTCGTCGGTCACGAGCGGGACGCTGGTCATGGCGTCGCGGGCGAGCAGGTGGGCGACGGCGAACTTGCCGCCGAGGAGGGCCGCCAGCGCGATCGCCGCGGCGGCAAAGGCGCGGGAGTTGCTGGTGGAATGGACGCCGGCTGCGACCATGCCGAGCCCCGCGAGGATGCCGACGCCCCACGCGGCCCAGGGGATCGGCATGCCCGTGGAATAGACGATGGCCGCCCAGACCACGGCGCCGAGCAGGCCGCCGAAGGCGCCACCGAGAAGCTGCTTGCCGGTCACGACGATCCCCTTTCGGAAGGATTGTCGGCCGGGCGCGGGCGCCGCCGCAGGGCGGCGGCGTGCGGCGCCGATATTCGCGGCCCCGGGGGCAGCGCAGACGCCACCGCCGGCGCATCCGGCCCAGCCGTCAGATGCGGCGCCACCGGCGTGGCCGGCGCGCGCGGGCGGCAGTGGGGGACCGTGGGGCGTGGGGGCGGGTCAGAAGGCCCAGGCGAGCAGCGCGTAGTAGCGGAAGTCGTTGCGCTTGTCGTCGCCCGCGGGGTCGCTGTTGTACTCGTCCTCGACGCCGATCTTCAGCGACATCTGCATCTCGGGGTCCACGAGCAATTCCCAGTCAGCTTTCGCTCGGAGGCGGTAGCGCTCGAAGTGCTGGAGGGAGGGGATGTACTCGACGGTGGCGGTGAACTTCTGCCGTTCGGTGATCTGACGCTCGAAATCCAGGCCGAGCAGGCCTTCAGGTTGCCACTCGTTGCGCGAGCTGCCGAACTCCTTGGTGGCGCCGAGGCCGGCGCGGGCCATCAGGAACGTGTCATCATCGTCGACGAGGACATACCCGGGGCCGGCGAAGAGGCTCACGCGGCTGTCCCACTCCTTGAACTCGTCGTATTCGTAACGGCCCTCGGCCCAGAACCGCCACGGGGAATCGTCGAACTTCCAGTCGTTGCGGAGCAGCGAGGCGAAGCGGCTCTCGGTGGTTTCGTGATCGTCGCGCTTCAGGAAGTAGGAGACGTCGAAGCTGGTCGTGTACTCAGAGACGTCGCGGGCGCCGGCGATGCGCCCGAGGAAGCTGAGCGTCTCTGTGTTGCCGGACGAGCCGTTGAGGCCGAGTTCGGCCGAGCCGTCCCACCCCTGCAGCCAGGACTCCGGGTCCGGCGGCGGCGGCGCCGAGGCGTCCGGGACGGGGCCTTCGGCATCCTGCGCGGTGGCGACAGCGCAGGCGAGCCCGAGGGCGAGGGCGGTGGTCATGATTCCGATGCGCTTCACGCCGATTCTCCCTTGGCTTCGGCCTTCGCGGGCCGGTTCGTCGGCCGCCAGTGTAGGCGTCGACGGCGGCGCCGCTGGCTCGAGCGCCGAGTTCGGGAAGCTGGCCGCAGCGCCGCAACGCCGGGGGGGCCCTGGCCTCAGCGCTGCAGGCTGGCCCGCCAGTCGGCATCCAGCTGGTCGAAGGATCTGCCGCAGGCGGCGCGGGTGGCGTCGTCGAGTGAGTCGCCGGCGCCGAGGCGCCTGAGCCACCGGAGGCGGGCCTCCCGGCCGTGTTCCTGCACCAGATAGCGCACGAGGCTGGCGCCTTGCACGTAGACATGGCGCATGAGCCGCCCGTCGGTGTTGCGAAAGTCGCTGATGGCCTCCCAGTCGGCGAGGCTGCCGGCCTCGGCCCATCGCCGGACGACCGGCTCGCTGGAGCCCTGGCCGACGGCCTCCGCGGCGACCTCGGCGACGCCCTCGAGGATCCACCAGGCGACATCGTCGGAGCCGACACCGAGCTCGAAGGTGACGGCGTGGCCGAACTCGTGCCCGAGGAGGGGGCGCAGGCTCGCGGGCGAGGGCCGATGGCTGACGAGGATCTTGATGGATTCGCCCGGCTCGTTCCAGCCGGCGAGGGGGTCGGTGTAGCTGAGGTAGATGGAGGCCTGGAGGTCGCGCATGGTGGCGTAGATCTTGACGGTCTGCTCGTGCGGGACGGCAAGCCCGAAGTCGGTCTCGACCGCGCGCCGGACCTCCGGGAAGATGTCGGCGACCATGCGGCCGATCGGCTCGAGGCCGGGGGCGCACAGCGCGCGCACGCCCTCGGCCCGGACGATGCTCCACTTGCGCCCGGCGACGCGCCAGCGGCCGGGGTGGTCGGGATCGGCCGCAAACAGTGCGGTGAAGGTGACCTCGCGCGGCGCCGGATCGACGCCGTCGATGGGGCCGGTGTCCATGAGCCAGCGCATGGTGAGGGGCGCTTCGGCCCAGCCGTCGGAGAGGATGAGGGCGGTGTCGTCGAGCGCGAGTTCGAAGCGCTGCGGCAGGTGGCGGGCGAGATCGGCGGCCCAGGCGGTTTGCTCAGTGAGGAAGACGGCGTCCGAGGTGTCGATGCAGGCGAGGTAGGCGGGGCCATCCGCGGCGAGCACAGCCCGCTGCATCTCGGTGAGCGCGAGGCGGATCTCCTGGGCGGCCCGCTCGGGGGTGGCGCGGGCGGGGGCTGGGGCTGCGCCCGCGAGGAGGAGGGCGGCGAGGAGGGGAAGGAGGCGCGTCATGGGCGGATGGTAAGGTCGGGGCAGGCGGCGGGCCGGAGCCTTGATCGCCCGCGCAGTGGCCCTTTCAGCCCCGCAGGCGGAAGCAACGGCTGCGCGGGCGGTGCGCCTTTCGGCGACAGCCCCGATCACGGCGGCGCGAATTCAAGTCCTTCTCTTCTCCTCCTCTGTGTCTCTGTGGTGGATCAGAGGACCTGCGTCAGGCCCTAGAAATCCGCCTGCTTCGGCGCGCGCGGGAACGGGATCACATCCCGGATGTTCGCCATCCCCGTCGCGTACATCATCAGCCGCTCCAGCCCCAGGCCGAAGCCGGCGTGTGGGACCGTGCCGTAGCGTCGCAAGTCGCGATACCACCAGTAGGCCTCCTTGTCAAGGCCCATCTCCTCGATGCGCTGGTCCAGCTGGTCGAGCCGCTCCTCGCGCTGGCTGCCGCCGATGATCTCGCCGACGCCGGGGACCAGCACATCCATCGCCGCGACGGTCTCGCCATCGTCGTTGCTGCGCATATAGAACGCCTTGATCCCCTTCGGATAGTCGGTGACCACCAGCGGCTGCTTGAAGCGTTCCTCGGTGAGGTAGCGCTCGTGCTCGGACTGCATGTCGGCGCCCCACTCGATTGGAAACTCGAACGACTTGCCCGACTTCTTCAGCTCGTCGATCGCCTCGGTATAGGTGATGCGACGGAACGGTGACTCGATCACGTGCTTCAGCCGGTCCACGACCCCCTTCTGGATCCGCAGATCGAAGAAGGCCATGTCATCGGCCCGGCGGGTGAGCAGATCGTCGAGGAGATACTTGAGCAGGTCCTCGGCGAGCTGAGCGTTGTCGGCGAGATCGGCGAAGGCGATCTCCGGCTCGATCATCCAGAACTCGGCGAGATGCCGGCTGGTGTTGCTGTTCTCGGCGCGGAAGGTCGGGCCGAAGGTGTAGACCTTGCTCAGGGCGCAGCAGTAGGTCTCCACGTTGAGCTGACCGGACACAGTCAGAAACGCCGGCCGCCCGAAGAAATCCTGCTCGAAATCGACGCCCCCCTCGGGGTTCCGCGGCAAATTAGCCAGATCCAGCGTGCTCACGCGGAACATCTGCCCGGCGCCCTCGGCATCGGATGCCGTGACGATCGGCGTGTGGATCCAGAAGAAGCCATTGTCATCGAAGTAGCGGTGGATCGCCGCGGAGAGGGCGTGGCGGACGCGGGCGACGGCGCCGAAGCTGTTGGTGCGCGACCGCAGATGCGCCACTTCGCGCAGGTATTCGAAGGTGTGCCGCTTGGCGCTGGCCGGGTACGTGTCCGGATCCTCGACCCAGCCGATCACCCGCACCGCGCTCGCCTGGATCTCGACGGCCTGCCCCTTCCCCTGGCTGGCGACGAGTTCCCCGTCGATCTCGACAGCGCACCCGGTGGTCAGATGGGCGATCTCATCCGTGTAGTTGGGCAGGTCGGCCCGGGCGACGGCCTGAATGGGGTCGAAGCAGGAGCCGTCGGAGACCTGGATGAAGCTGAGCCCGCCATCGGCCTTGGAATCGCGGCGCGTGCGCACCCACCCCTTGACCGTGAGGGCGGCGCCTGGACCACCTCGAAGCGCCTCGCTGACCGACATCTGAGCCATGGAACCTCCTTCTCGGGGCGATGGTAGGGGGTGGATGGCGCCGCGCGGCTTGCCCGCAACCGAAGGCAGGAACGCAGAGAGCGCGGAGGGAGCGCAGAGGGCCGCAGAGGGGAGGGTGGAGAGGGATCCTTGTGCGGCGACGCGGGCGGAGGATGCAAGACCCCGCTCCGTAGAGCTTTGAGCGCTGCGCCTTTGCGCTTGTATCCGACCATCCCGCTCCTCTCTGCGTCTCTCTGCGCTCCCTCTGCGTCCTTCGCGTTCTACCTTTGATTGCGGCTATCTGTGGATAGAAAAAGGGCCGCGCGCGTGCGCGGCCCCTGGGTGTTGAAGATGTTCGCTGCGCTACGCCGGCTGAGCCCCGGCAAGGCCGCGGATGCTCGCTTCGCGCCGGCGCGGCGCCCCCTGGGTCTGCTCCGACTCGAGCAGGGCGAACTGGTCGCCGAACCGGAACAGGCGGAAGCTGTTGGCGATCACGAAGATGTCGCCGGCGAAGTGATAGAACGCCGCCCACGTCAGATCGAGCGAGCCGGTCGCCGCCAGCACCAGGCCGACGAGCACGATGATGATCGAGGCGATCACGTTCTGAATGATGATCGTCCGCGTCTTGCGGCTGAGCTCGATCAGGAACGGGATGCGCGACAGATCGTCGTTCATCAGGGCCACGCCGGCGCTGTTGGCGGCGATGTCCGAGCCGCCCAGACCCATGGCCACGCCGACATCCGCCGCGGCGAGCGAGGGGCCGTCGTTGATGCCGTCGCCGACCATCATCACGCGGTAACCGCGCTTGACGAGGGCCTCGATCTCCTCGTGCTTCTCCTCGGGGAGACACTCGGCCTCGATCGCGTCCACGCCGACGGCGACGCCCACGCGCTTGGCCACGCTCAGGCGGTCACCGGTGAAGATGGCGATGTGGCGCACGCCGAGGTCGCGCAGTCGCTGCACCACCGAGCGGGCGTTGCGCCGCAGCTTGTCCTCCAGCCCGACGAGCCCGAGATACACGCCGTCGCGCATCACGTGCACGCCGGTGACGCCCTCGGTCTTGCTCTCGACGGCCTCGATGGCCTTTGTCTGCTCCGGGCGCAGCTTCTTCAGCCAGTTGGCCCGGCCGACGAGCAGCTCGCCGGCGCCCATGCGAGCCCGAACGCCCTGCCCGTGGATCTCTTCGAAGCTGTCAGGCTCGTCCAGTTGCACCTTAGCCTTCTCGGCGGTGCGCATGATCGACTGGGCGAGCGGGTGGTTGGACTTCTGCTCGCCGTTGGCCGCGGCCTTGAGCAGGTCGGCGCCATCAACGCCCTCGGCGGGGACCAGCCGGGTGACCTCGAAGGCGCCCGTGGTCAGCGTGCCGGTCTTGTCCATGACGACGGTGTTGATGTGCGCTGCCGCCTCCAGGAAGCTGGTCTTCTTGATGAGGATGCCCAGCCTAGCTGCCGCGGCAAAGGCGGCGACCATGGCGCTGGGGCTCGACAGCAGGAGGGCCGCCGGGCAGGTGACGACGAGGACGGTCAGGGCGTCCAGCACGGCGTCCTCGCGGGCGTCCGGCGAGCCTGACTGGCTCTTGACGAACCAGACGATGAACGCGACCGAGAGGGCGATGGGCACGAAGTACCCCGCGACCTGCTCGATGAGGGCCTGGCGCGGGCTGCGCGAACTCTCCGCCTCGCGGATGAGCTGGGTGACCTTGCCGATGGTCGTCTCTTCGCCGACGCTGGTGACCTCGAGGTCGATGCCGCCGGTGAGATTGGTCGTGCCGGCGTAGACCGGCTCGCCCGGCTCGACGGCGTGCGGCAGGGCCTCGCCGGTGAGCGAGGCCTGGTTGATCGATGACTGGCCGCGGACGACCGTGCCGTCCACCGGCAGGTTCTCGCCGGGGCGGACGCGGACGATCTGCCCGACGGTGACCTCGGTGAGGGCGACTTCCTTCTCGGCGCCATCGACCACGATGCGAGCGGTCTCCGGGGTGAGCCCGACGAGATCCTCGATGGCCCGCTGGGCCCCGGAGGCCGTGCCGCGGACCCACTGGTCGGCGATGACGAGAATGAAGGCAAGCCAGCCGGCCGATTCGTACCGTCCCATCACCATCGCCCCGAGGACGGCCATCACGACGAGGGTCGAGCTGGACGGGCGGGCCCGGCGCAGCTCGGTCCAGGCGGCCCTGGCCATCGGGATGAGCAGGACGATCGCGGCGATCGCGGCCGGAATGTCGGCGATGTTGTCGGGGGCGAAGTTGAACCACTTGGCGAGGCGGGCCGCGATGAGGAGGACGCCGCCGACCAGGTAGAAGGCGATCTCGCGCTCGATCTCCAGGTCGTGGTGGGCGCAGCAGTCCATCCCCATGGCCTCGGCGTCCTTCTCGGCGCCGGCGGGCGTGACATGGGCGTGCTCAAGCGTTTCCTTCATGCGGCAGCCTCGTTTGGATTGCGTTTGGGTCGTTCGTGTCCCGAGGGCCGGGCTCGCGGTATGCTATCTGACAATCGTCCGGCCGCTGGGCGCGGTTTGAGCGCGCGCAGCGGCCGCGCTGAGTGGGCTGATACGCCCGCCCGGGCGCCGGGTTCGGATGCAAAGGCGCCGAGCTTGCCCCGCCCGGCAGGCCCTCAGCGGGCGACACTGGAGGTTCTGTGGCCAGCGAGTTCCGGCGATGCTGCATTCTGGGGCTCGGGCAGATGGGCCTGACCTGCTCGGCCCTGCTGAGCGCCGAGGGGTCCGACCGGCCGGAGGTGGTCCTGTGGGGGCATGATCCGGATGCCGCGGGCGCCCTGGCCCAGACCCGCCAGAGCGACCATCTCGCGGGATTCACCCTGCCGCCGGCGGCCAAAGTGGCCCTCTCCGATGCCGACGCCCTCGCGGGGGCGGATCTGATCGTCTCGGCCGTGCCAGTGCAGCACACGCGGGAGGTCTGGCGCCGGCTGCAGCAGCATGTGGACCGGGGGGCGGCGGTGGTGAGCGTGGCGAAGGGGATCGAGAACGGCACGCTGCTTCGCCCGACGCAGGTGATCGCGGATGTGCTGAAGGACGATCCCGATGCCCGGCCGCGCCCGCTCGGGGCGCTGAGCGGGCCGACGATCGCCTCGGAGCTGGCCCGAGGGCTGCCGGCGACGATGGTCTCGGCGAGCGATGACCCCGCGTTCGCCGAGCGGGCTCAGCAGACGTTCTCGACGAGCTGGCTGCGGATCTACACCCACCCGGACCTGCGGGGGGTGGAACTCGCGGGGGCCATGAAGAACGTGATCGCGATCGCGGCAGGGATCCTGGACGGCCTGCAGGCGGGGTACAACGCCAAGAGCGCGCTGCTGGCGCGCGGACTGGCGGAGATCGCGCGGCTGGGCGGGGCGATGGGGGCGAGCCGCGACACCTTCTTCGGCGCCGCGGGCGTGGGGGATCTGGCGACCACCTGCTTCAGCCCCGAGGGTCGCAACCGCTCCTGCGGCGAGGCGCTGGGACGCGGGGCGAAGCTCGAGGAATATCTGGCGCAGTCGCGGTACGTGGTGGAGGGCGTGGCGACAACGAGATCGGTGATGGACCTGGCGGGCCGATACCGGGTGGAGATGCCGATCACGGAGGCGGCGCACTCGGTGCTGTTCGAGGGCCTGGACCCGATCGAGGCGATCGGCCGGCTGATGAGCCGGGAGCTGAAGGGGGAGCGGATCGGGTGAGCGGCGCCACCCGTGCCACTGACCTGTTCTGAGGTCGGCGCCGTTGTTGGACCCGCTATGGATGGGCCCTTCAGGCTCCACTGGGCGGCAGAAACCCAGTCAACTCTGCGCCCCTCTGCTTACTCTCCGCCCTCTCCGTTCCGGCCTTCGTTGCGGTT
>CAYMJK010000141.1:0-4223 GCA_964390535.1 uncultured Phycisphaeraceae bacterium
CTGCCGCGGGAACCTGGACCGTCGAGGTGATCGCGACGGAGGTGAACGAGGACCAGCATGTGGAGACGACGGCGCTGGATGTGGACTTCGCCCTCGTCGTGCAGGGCGTGGATTCGCGTGAGTGCTTCGAAGACTGCGATGGCAGCGGGACCCTCGATTTCTTCGACTTCCTGTGCTTCCAGAACCTGTTCAGCGCCGGCGACCCGAAGGCCGACTGCGATAGCAGCGGGAGGCTCGACTTCTTCGACTTCCTGTGCTTCCAGAGCGCGTTCGCCGAGGGCTGTCCGTGAGAAAATGGCAAATGGCAAATCGTCAAATGGCAAATTGACGGTTTGAATCAGTCACAGGAAGCCCCGGGCGGTTGCTCGGGGCTTTTTTCTTTGGCGGGTGAGCGAAGCTCGGAGAGAGCCTCACGCAGAGGCGCGGAGGCGCAGAGGAGGAGCAGGGTGATGTTGATAAAGGGGAGAGCGCCGGCTGGGTCCGCGTTCCGCCGGGGGCACGAGCGCACGCTGAAGCAGGATTCTGCGCTGCATCTGCGTCATCTGTGGTTCCTGCCTTTTCTGCGCCTCCGCGCCTCTGCGTGAGCCTCTTCCCTACTCTTCCTTCTTCATGATCAGCAGGTAGTTGAAGCCGCGGAGGAAGAAGTTCTGCTCCTCGGCCGCCTTGCGCCAGTTGCCGCGGAGCAGCTTCTGGTTCTGGCGGGCGACGCAGACGATGTCGATCGGCTTGAACCGCCGGCGCAGGATGGCGAACAGCTCGAAACCGATCGGCATGAACTGCCCGCCGGGGGCGCCCTTGCGCTTGCGCCACGAGTCGCTGACGTACAGCCCCATGTAGCGTCGGTTGCGCATGACGCGGTGGATCTCGTCGATCACAGTTTCCATCGCGCCGTAGTAGGCCGCGCCCCCGTCGGCGCCCCCGGCATCCAGGCTGCCGATCGACTCCGGATCGTCGGAGTACTGGATGTGCGTGGAGTACGGCGGGTCGATGAAGACGAAGTCGCACGACTCGGCGCCGAGCGGGATGTGCCGGGCATCCGCCTTGCGGATGTCGTCGCGGGCGGGGGCGAGGTCGAAGCCGATCGCCCGGCGACCGAGGTCGCGGGCGACATCGAGCGTCGTGCCGCTACCGACCATAGGGTCGAGCACCGTGTCACCCTCGCGGGTGTAGCGCATGAGCAGTTGCCAGACGACCCAGCTCGGCGTGGCGCCGGCGTAGGCCTTGTCCCCCTGCACGGTGGCGCCCGAGGGGCTGTCGTAGTGCTGGCTCGGGTACTCCCAGAGCGTGGTCGGGAAGATGCGCAGGGCGGGGCGCCGGCCCGGGCGGGGCGATCGGCTGCCGGCGCCGTCGGGGCCGCGGGGGCTGCGGGGGTTGCGCGAGCCCTGAGGGCTGGGGGAGCCGGGCTTCGGCGGCGGGCCGGTCATTGTGCGAGGGCTCCGATGATCGCGGCCTCCACGTCGTCCAGGGTGGCGCTGAGCCGCGCCCCCGCCGCGCGCGCATGCCCGCCGCCGCCGAGGGCCTGCGCGATCCTGTTGACATCGACCGGATCGGGCCCCGGCTTGCTCCGCAGGCTGACCTTCACGAGCGGGGGCTGCTCGGCGCCGACCACCTCGCTGAGGACCGCGACCACCCGGACGCTGTCGATCGTCAGCGGCAGGTCGCTGAACCCGCCGGTGTCGCCGGGAGCAGCGCCGGCCTCGCGGATGTCGTTGCGGGTGATCCGCAGCACCGCCAGGCGATTGTCCATGTGCAGGCGCATCGAACTCAGGGCGCGGGCGAGCAGGCGGATGCGGGCGGGGCGTTCGCGCTGCTCGGTGCGCTCGAAGATGCTGGTCGCATCCACGCCGGCTTCCATGAGGTCTGCAGCCAGGCGCAGCGTGACGGGGGTGACGTTGGAGTAGCGCAGCCAGCCGGTGTCGGTGGCGACGCCCAGGTAGAGCGCCTCGGCGACATCCGGCGGGAGGGCGCCGACCGAGGGGGCGTCGAGCAGGCGTGCGCACAGCAGGGCGACCGGCTCGCAGACCGCCGCGGCGGCCGGCTCGATAAGCAGGCGCTGCGCCAACGCCCCGTCGCCGGAGAGGTGATGGTCGATGATCGCGGTCCGCTCGGTCGCCCCTTCGAGCATCGGCAGGAAGGGCTCGAGTTGCGATCGGCTGCCGGTGTCGGTGATGAGGATGGCGCCGGGGGCCTCGGCGGGGAGGCCGTCGCGCTCGACGAGGCGGTAGGTGTCGGGGCTGGCGAACTCGCGCAGCCAGTGCGGCTCGGGACCGGCATAGAGCAGCGCTGCGGCCTGCCCCGTGCGGCGGAGGGTCCGGGCGAGGGCGATCGTCGAGCCGGCCGCATCGCCATCGGGCTTCTGGTGCGTGAGCAGGGCGACGGAGGGCTGCTGCGCGAGCCAGGCGGCGAGTTCGTCAATCGTGGTGTTGGATCGCCACGCGGCGTCAGGCATGAAGGGGCTCCGCGGTGGCGCCGAGGAGGTCGATGGCGCGCGCACAATCTCGGTCGATCTGCGCGATCAGCGCCTCGACTGAGGGGAAATCGACCTGATCCCGCAGCCACGCCGCGAAGCCCAGCCTCACGGGCCAGCCATACTCGGGCAGGCCGGGCAGGTTCGGGCGCTGGGGGCTCTCGGGCCCGAGCCCGATGAGGTGGGCCTCGACGGTCGGCGGCGAATCGGGGTACATGGGGCGCAGGCCGACGCTGATCGCCGCGGGGGCATTCCGTCCATCCGGCAGCCTCGCTTCGCCCGCGTACACGCCCGGGGCGGGGAGCGCGCAGGGCGTCTCCAGATTGATCGTTGGGAAGCCGAGCAGTCGCCCTCGGCGATCGCCCTGGATGACGGTGGCATCCAGCTCGTGCCGGCGCCCGAGGGCGATCGCGGCGTCGCCGGCCCGCCCAGCCTGCAGGAGGCGCCGGACGAGCGAGCTGGAAGCGGTCGCGATGGTCCGGTCGGTCAGTTCGATCTCAACCGGCTCGACGATTTCGACTGCGAACCCCATCGAGGCGCCGAGCTGTCGCAGCGTGCCCGTGTCCGCCTTGCGGCCCTTTCCGAAGCGGAAGTCGGCGCCCTCGACCACGCAGGCGACCGACCGGGGCGCCAGGAACGTCTGCGCGAAGGCCTCGGCATCCAGCGCCAGGAGTTCGGGGGCGGGGTCGAGCCGTTCGACATCGTCCGCCCCGGCCTCCCGCAGCCAGCGGGCGCGCTGGTCGAAGGTTGACAGGCGGGCCGGGATCGCCTGCGGGCGCAGCGCGGCCAGCGGGTGGGGATCGAAGACGAGGGCGAGGATCCGGGCGCTGGGGTCTTGCGCGCGCTGCCACTCGGCCGCCCGCCGGATGAGGGCCTGATGGCCGCGGTGGACGCCGTCGAAGACGCCGATCGTGATGATGGTGGGCGGCGGCAAGGGCAACCGTAGGACGGGGATGGGGAAGTATTTGGGAGGCGGCGCCCGGCTTATATACTCCGGCCCCGCGGCGGGGAGAGGCCCGCCGGGAGCTTCAAGGTAAGGGTGGGCATGGCCATTTTTTCGCGCAAGCAGTCTCGAGGCGATCAGCAGGCTCGACCCGCGCCCGCGGGCGGCGCGGGTGGCGCCGACGAGCGGCGGCTGATGGAGATCGGGACGGAGATGCTCGACCGGGCTCGCGGCCGGAGGGCCGGGCTGCTGAGCCGCCAGTTCTACAGCGACAGGCTGATGGAGTGGTCGATGCGGGACCACGCCTTCAAGGTGCAGCTCTTCCGGTTCGTGGACGCCTTTCCCACGCTGACGACGCCGGAGATGGTGCACGAGCACCTGGTGGACTATCTGGGGCAGCCGGGGGTGAAGCTGCCGCCGGGGATGGACATGGGCCTGCGGGCGGGAGGGCTGGCGAAGGGGCTGATGAGCGGGACGATCTCGGGGCAGATCAAGTCGATGGCGGGGAAGTTCATCGCCGGGACGGACGCGGCGAGCGCGCTGCCGGGGCTGAAGAAGCTGTGGGGCGAGGGGATCGGGTTCAGCGTGGATCTGCTGGGCGAGGCGTGCGTCTCGGATGCGGAGGCCGACGCGTACCGGGACAAGTATCTGGATCTGGTGTCAAACCTGCCGCAGGAGGTTTCGGGGTGGGCGGCCAACGAGCGGCTGGAGAGCGATCACCTCGGCGCAATCCCGCGCACCAACGTGTCGATCAAGATCAGCGCCCTGAGCGCGAAGGCGGACCCGATCGACACGGAGGGAGCGATTCGCGAC
>CAYMJK010000142.1:0-2741 GCA_964390535.1 uncultured Phycisphaeraceae bacterium
GGGCACGGCCCGGAGACGACGGTCGGTCGGGAGATGCGGACGAACCCGTTCGTGCGCGGGTAGCCAGTGCCACCCGTGCCACCGACCGCTGCCTTGAGCGGTCGGTGTTCCCGTCAATGGCGCCCCATGGCACGTTCGACACCGACCACGCAGAACCGTGGTCGGTGGCACGGTTGACCGATCATGCGCCGACATACCGCGCGTAGATCGCACGGGCGCGGGCCGGATCGGTCACCCCCCCCACTATCGCGCGTCCGTCGGCGAACACCGTCAGTTCGACCGGCCCCGCGCCGGTCTCAGCGTCGCGCTGCTCATCGGCCAGCGCGATCCGCATGAGGAAGTCGTTGGCGGTCGCAGCGCCGTGGCCGGACAGCCGCGCCCCGAGGGCGGCGAGGTCGATGGTCTGCCCGGACGCCCCGGCAATCTGCACCGCGCTTCGCCCGCAGAGGCTCGCGGCGCCGGCGCCTTGCTTCCCCTCCAGCCAGTCGAACTCCCTGCGCGCGCAGCACGGGCAGTCGGGGTCGCGCATCCGCCCCAGATCCAGCCGCCGGCGCGTGCCGCCCCAGATGTCGAAATCGAGCATCGTGCGGCTGACCACCTCGCGGGCCCCCGCGAGCAACTTGATCGCCTCCGCCGCCTGAGCCGCCCCGATTATTGTCGCCACCGGCCCGAGCACACCCGCCGTGTCGCAGGTCGCCATCGTCCCGGGGGCGGGCGGCTGGGGCATGATGCAGCGCAGGCAGGGGCCCTCGCCGGGGAGGATCACCGCCATCATGCCGCGGGTTCCGACGGCGCCGCCGTAGATCAGCGGAACGCCGCGCTGCACGGCAAGGTCGTTCAGCAGCAGACGCGTCTCGAAATTATCCGTGCCATCGAGGAGGGCGGCGGGCGGGTCGCCAGCGAAGCCGGCGAGCCGGGTCGCCTCGTCGGGGGTGAAGTCGGCGATGTGGGCGGTGATCCGGACGCCGGAGTTGACCTCGGCGAGTCGGCGCCGAGCGGCCTCGGCCTTGGGGAGCCCTGCCGCGGCATCCGCCTCGGTGAAGAGCGACTGCCGCTGCAGGTTGGTCGCCTCGACGACATCGCGATCGATGATGGTGAGGTGGCCCACGCCTGCGCGCGCAAGGGTGTCGGCGATGACGCACCCGAGGGCCCCGCAGCCGACGATGGCGGCATGCGCCGCCAGCAGCCGGCGCTGGCCCGCCTCGCCGATACCCGGGAGGAGCATCTGGCGGTGATAGCGTCGCAATTGGCCGGGGCTCGTCACCCGGAAGTGTACTGGCGATCCTGGCCGGATACCGTTGCCCATGACCCGCTGCGCCAGCGAACACGAGAAGGTGGACGAAGGGCTCGCCTGGCGCCCGCCGTCGAGCCTGACCGTTCGCGTCGAGACGCCGCGGCTGGTGATCCGCAGCCGCACGCTCGAGGACGGCCCCGCCCTCTTCGAAGCGATCAACGCCAGCCGCGACCGTCTGCTCCCCTGGATGCCCTGGGCCCGGACCGATCATTTCGATCTTGCCAGCACGACCGAATACCTCGCCGGCCGCATCAGCACAGCGCAAGACCCGTCGCAGCTCATCGGCGAGGGCGCGCAGCGCGGCTTCGATGTCGGCATCTTCGAGCGCGAGGGAGCGTGCGTCGGTGGCACAGGATTCAACGATGTCCGCCCCAGCACCGCGTCAGCCGAGACCGGCTACTGGATCCGTGGCGATTGCCATGGTCGCGGCTACTGCACGGAGGCGATGCGCCACTGGATCAGTTGGCTGCTGAGACCGCAGGACGCGGGCGGGCTGGGCCTGCAGCGCCTGCGGATCTACTGCTCCAGCGCGAACAAGGCCTCGCAGCGCATCCCGCAGAAGCTCGGCCTGCGCCAGGAGGTGATGCAGCGGGCGGACTACTACGTTCCCGATGTCGGCGTCACCGACCGCCTCGGCTGGGGCGTCCTGGCGGACGAGTGGGACTGCGACCGGCACGCGATGCGCCAGTGAGCGCCATATCACGAAAGCGAAGGCAGGAACGCAGAGTTCGCAGAGGGAGCGCAGAGAGCGCGGAGGTGGGAAGTGTGTCGGCGGGCTTCGCCCGTCTGAAGCTGGCGCTTCCGGTGATGGCATAAGAAGGGGCCGCGCTGCGTGCGCGGCCCTGATCTCGTTCCAACGCGGCGAAGCCGACCAACCCGATTCCCGACTCTGCGCCCTCTGCGCTCCCTCTGCGACCTCCGCGTTCTTCCCCGAACTCAGTTCCCGAAGTGGGCAAACGCGCGGTTGGCCTCGGCCATGCGGTGGGTCTGGTCGCGGACGGTCATCGCCTTGCCCTCGCCGCGGGCGGCGTTCCAGAGCTCGTCGGCGATGCGGTTGGCGATCGGCCGGCCCTTCTCGGAACGGGCGGCGGTGATGATCCACCGGAAGGCGAGCGACTGCTGGCGCCGATCGGTCACCGACATGGGCACCTGGTAGTTGGCGCCGCCGATGCGCTTGGAGCGCACCTCGACGTGCGGCTTGACGTTGCGGATGGCCCGGTGGAAGACCTCGAGGGCGTCCTTGGGCTTCTCCTCGCTCGGATCCTTGGTCAGCTTCTCCTCGATGGCATCCATCGCGTCATACATCACGCGATAGGCCACCGCCTTCTTCCCCTCCTGCATGACGCAGTTGGTGAACTTGGCGAAGGTCTTGTCGTTGAACTTGGGATCGGGGCGGAGCTGCGTGTCCGAAGCGGTGATTCTGCCTGACATCTGATCCTCCGTGGCT
>CAYMJK010000143.1:0-6874 GCA_964390535.1 uncultured Phycisphaeraceae bacterium
AACGCCAAGCAGGCGGCGTACTTCTACGCGTACACGTTCGGCTTCGACATTCAGCAGGTCGAGGATCTGACGACCGGCATCCGCGACCGGGCCAGCTACCTGCTCACGCAGGGGAACATCCGCTTTCTGCTCACGACCGGGCTGCACGAGAAGCATCCGGCACAGCTCGACTGCCTGAAGTATGGCGATGGGGTGAAGGATGTCGCGTTCACCGTCGCGGATGCGCGTGCGGCGTATGAGCGGGCGCTGCAGAACGGGGGGGAGAGCGCATACGAGCCGACAGTGCTGGAGGATGACAGCGGGCGCATCACCATGGCGGGGATCAGGACGTATGGGCGGTGCCTGCACTCGTTCGTCAGCCGCGAAGGCGCCTATGACCTCGACAAGGTCAAGACGGGCGGGCAGTTCGCGCCCGCGTTCCGCCCGGCGCAGATCGACAGCCTGAACGAGTACAACCGCAAGCACCCGTGCGGCTTGAAATTCGTCGATCACCTCGTCGGCAACGTCGAGGAGGGGAAGATGAACTTCTGGGTGGAGTGGTACGAGAAGGTGCTCGAGTTCAAGATGTTCAAGCACTTCGATGACGCCGACATCAGCACGGAGTTTTCGGCGCTGATGAGCAAGGTGATGGCCAGCGGGAACAACCTGATCAAGCTCCCGATCAACGAGCCGGCGCCGGGGAAGAAGAAGAGCCAGATCCAGGAGTATCTGGAGTGGCACAACATGATCCCCGGCGTGCAGCACCTGGCGCTGCGCACCGATGACGAGCTGGCGAGCGTCGCCGAGCTGCGCCGACGCGGCGTGGACTTCCTGAGCCTGCCGGACAGCTACTACCAGATCGTCTGGGACCGCGTGAACAAGATGCTCACCGACCACGGCCACGAGCCGGTGCGCGAGGACCACGAGCGCATCCGCGACCTGGGGATCCTGGTGGACGCGGATGACGAGGGGTATCTGCTGCAGCTCTTCACCAAGCCCCTGCAGGACCGGCCGACGCTGTTCTTCGAGATCATCGCGCGGCGGGGAAGCCAGTCGTTCGGGAAGGGGAATTTCAAGGCGCTGTTTGAGGCGCTGGAGATGGAGCAGGAGCGGCGGGGGAATTTGTGACGGGAGCGGAAGGTGTCGAGGAAGTTCACAATCGAGACTCTTAGGGATGGTGAAGCCCAGCCTTCACGGGTCACCGCCGAGTTCTCCACTGAGGAGTGGGATCAACTCCTGCGCTTCGCATCCTACGCAGACGACCTTGCCGAGAGCAAGTTGGTTCGGGAGGGCACGAGTGTAAGACTCAACCTCAAATGGAAAGCAGGCGCGGGCCTTACAACCACCTCCTCCGTTCCTGACAAAGATGATTTGGCGGCGCTACTCCATCGCATGCGCCCCATGGTACTGAAGCGGGAACCGACTTTCGTGCCGACGATCTGTAATGTTCTTGCACGCCGCATCGAGTCCACGGACGTCAGGTCGGTGACTGAGAGGATCAAGGGCGGCTTCACCGGCAGGGACTTCCAGAGCCAGATGCGCCTCTCGCACAATGGCAACGTCGTCAACTGCGCGTCCACTCTCTACGACTGGCTGAACGCCTTCGAGTATCACCGCGACTTGCTGAAGCGGAACGAATTGCGCCCACTTGACGAACTCCTCTCCTCGGCGGGCACGCGTGCACTTTTTGTCAGCATGCTCTTAGATCAGGTGAAGGCGATTATGGAGCTTGCCCGACTGATCCGCTTCATTGAGAACGGCGAGCCCGATGCACCGGCCCGGTTCAGAGGCTATCCCGCCAAGCCGGACAGCCGCCGACAGCCAGAAGCATCTGAGAGCACCAAGTGAACCTTGCTGAGTCCGCTCAACGGGTCGTTGAGCAACTGAAAGACCGCGGTGTCCGCCTCAGCGACTCGTCGCGGCTTGCCCGATTCTCAGCGCGCTTCGCAACAAACGTGTACCTGCAACCGACGCGTGAGGAGGAGCTTCTCGAAGGGCTTGTTGCCATGCGCGATGTGCAGGAGATTGCACTGATACTTGAGCGATTCCCCGAGATTTCGACCACAGAACTTGGCCGACTTGTCGAGGATCATCCGATTCCGCGTCTCGACAGATCCACACCCGGGCGGGACCGCCAGCTTGAACTACTCTGTGGTGCCATATGTCGTCGCGGAGGGATGCTGGTGGAGTTGGATCGCGAACCTGACCTTTGGTGTCAGGCTGCCGGCGCATGGATTGGCCTGGCTGTAAAGCGGGTGAGGAGCGCCAAGCGTTTTATGGCTAATCTTGAGAAGGCGGCGGAGCAGATCCAGCGAAGCGACCTCTTTTACGGTCTGGCAGTGATGGATTGCAGCTTAGCTTGGAATCCAGAGATGGCCGCACTCGTCACTAGAAATTCTCCGGAACAGACGGCTGCTGCGCTCCGCGAGCGACTTGATCGGCTCCTTGGCGAGCACGACGTCGGCGTAGGAAAGGTTGTTGAGAAGTTTCCGAAGATGCTCGGGCATTTGCTCATCGACGCGACGCCTGTACATCGCGAAGGCGAGGGATGGGAACGGAATCAGCTTTCCATGTTCTCATTCTCTCACTTGAATAATCGCCATCGTAGACGCATCAGCGATTCATTCCGCTCCGCATGGATCTCAGGTCTTCCCAACTGTGGTGACCTCGAAAGCAAAGCGCCGACCGATGGCGCGTTGGCGGCCAGCGTGGACCGAGTCATGCCGCTGCGTCCAAGGTCGTAACTGGCTTGCCACTCGACACGGTTCGGTGCGCGCCCTATGCCGGGACCGCGTAGCGCTGCCCCGAGGCAGCGCTACCCGATCCGGGGCGCAGCAGCGCGTCCCCGGGACAGACTCACGGCGACCCGGTACAAAGCCGCGCTGTCTCGGGGCAGAGCGGCTGTCCCGGTCCAAGGCACCGGTGCCCGGTTCAGCGCGGCAGCGCCCCGGTCCCGACCGGCACTGCCCCGGGAATCCGCCGCGCCGCCCCTTCCGCTGCGAACCCCCGCGACGCGCCGCGGCGGTAGACTTGGCGGGCCGCGAGGAGCGGCCAGCGGAGGCGCGATGTTCACCCTGCTCCTGACGACGGCCCCGGCGCCTATGCCCGCGTGGGTGGAGGATGTGCCGCCGTTTGTCTGGGGGATCCTCGGGCTCGGCATGTGGCTGCTGTTTGCGTGGATGGTCGGGCGGCAGGCGAGGGCGAAGGGGCAGGGCTTCTGGCGATACTTCATCGCCTCGCTCTTCTTCAGCCCGTTTGCGCTGTCGCTGGCGCTGCACCTGATGCGCGATCCGGCGCCACGACCACGCCCGCAGCAGTGAACTTCACCGAGGAACTGGTCGCCACGGGGATCTTTGATCTCTATTCTTCGATCGCCACTCGCGACCCCTTCCTTCCCTTCGCCAGCCACGCGGCGCACAGCACCACGTAGGCGCCGGCGATCACCGCCAGGGCGATCTGGGCGCCGGTCTTGATGTCGAGGGTGAAGCCGGCGTCGCTCGTGAGGGCGGGGACGAGCCGCGAGAGGGAGCCGGCGACGCCGAGCAGGGCGACGATGAGCGCCGCCACGAGCGCCGGTGTGCGCGCCCCCGGGCGCAGCGCGATCATGCCGCAGACCCCGATGACAAGGCCGAAGAAGGCGGGAATCAGCGCCGTGACGCTGGCCATGCCCGAGCCGAAGTATGCCGCCGCCCCCAGCACGATCAGCGCCAGCCCGAACCCGATCGTCGTGCGCCCCATGAGATTCTCCTTTGGTCCCCCGGGGGATGGTATGGCGGTACGCCGAGGCGTTCGGGCAACGCCGTGAAGTGGCCGGCAGTTCCCGCGCGCCTCCGGGCCCTGCGAGGCCGGAGAGCCGGTTGCGGCGATGGAGGAGGGCGATGCGCGCAGCGGATGCGCTGTGCGAATCTGGACTGGTTGCGCGAGGAGGCTTGGAGAAACGGTAGCTGAGGTAGCCCTCTCCCCTGCCCTCTCCCACGGGGCGCGGGAGAGGGAGCAGAGACGGGCTGCGCCCGTCGGTCTCGGCTCTCCGGGGCCGCAAGGGCGCCCGATGCGCGGGGCCGACGCCCGAGAACCCCGGCTGTCGCGGCATAATCGCGGCGGGGCGAGGGGCGGGGCCGGAATCGGCTCCACCGGGCCCGGCGGAGGCCCGATCTTCGTTTCATGCTCCTCCGAGCCCTTCGCCGCGATCGCCGTGGCGCCTCAGCGGCGTCTGCGGCGGAAGTCCCGGGCGAGGGCGCCGCCCGGGAACAGCTTGAGCAGGTCGATCCGGCCGAGCCGATCGATCAGGCCGAGCAGATCGAGGAGGCTGGCGACCAGGGCGGGGCGCCCGAGCCGGATCCGGCCTGCCGGCGCCGGTTCGGGCGGGTGCGCGTGGGGGACACCCGCTGCTCGCTGGGGCGCGTCACCAACATCTCCGCCGGGGGCATGCGGGTGATGAACCGGTCGATGACGCAGCTGCGGGCCGGGGCCCAGGTGGTCATCCGGGTCGAGGCGGGGAGCGAGGAGTGGCTCGAGGCGCGGGTGTGCGTCGCGTGGGTGCGGCCGGCTGGCGTCTTCCGTCAGGAGATGGGCCTCGAGTTCGTCGCGATCGACGAGGATGCCCGGCGGGCGCTGCTGGAGATGGCGCACAGCGCCGGGTGCGCCGGCGGGTTCCGGCTGATGGCGGAGTCCGAGCGGCACGACTGAGGGAGCCCGAACGCGCGAGCGTCGGGCGGTTGGGGGGTCGTGGCGCTTCCGCGCCGCCGCTGGCGTCGGGTCTCATACTTTCCGGCGTCCAATGCGCACTTGGGAGCACAACTGCCCGGAGCTTGCGCTCTCGGGTTCCCTAGAACATCGCTTTCTCGCCGGGCTTCATTACCTTGACCTCGACGCCCTTGGGGGCGAAGGCGCTGATGTCGCTGGTGAGCAGCGGCCAGGTGCCCCAGTGGATGGGGATCGCGACCTTGGGGCCGATGAGCTGCGCTGCCCGCGCCCCGTGCTCGGGGCCCATGGTGAAGCGGTCGCCGACGGGGACCATCGCGATCTGCGGCCGGTAGAGCTCTCCGATCATCTTCATGTCGCCGAAGATGGCCGTGTCGCCGCAGTGGTAGATGGTGAGGCCGCCGATCTGGGCGACGACGCCGCACGGCTGACCCATGTACCGGCCCTCGTAGCTCGACGAGTGAAACGCCTGGGTGAAGGCGACGAAGCCGAAGTCGGTCTTGATGCGGCCGCCGGGGTTGCCCGGCTCGAGGTTCTGAAGCCCCTGCTCGCCGAAATATTCGCAGATCTCGTAGGCGGCGTAGACAGTTGCGCCCGTGCGCTTCGCGATCGAGATGGTGTCGCCGATGTGGTCGGCGTGACCGTGGGTCAGCGCGATGTGGGTGGGGCTGAGATCCTCGGGCTTGTGCGTCGCCACGGGATTGCCCGTGAGGAAGGGGTCGATCGCGAGGCGATGTTCGCCATCGCTGATGAGAAAGCCCGAGTGCCCGAGGAAGGTGACTTCGATCGCCATGAGATGCTCTCCTTTCCGGCCGGATGGAAGGGTAGAGCGCTGCGGGGGTGTTTTGGGGGTCGTCCCGAGCTTGCGGTCGGGGCTCTTTCGGGGTCAGCCCGGGCGTTCGGTGTCGGACATGAGGCTGAAGCCGGCGGCGCCGGAGCGGTTGGCCAGGTCCATCAGCGAGCGCCGGGCATCAGGCTCGATCTGCAGGAACTCCAGACCCATCTCCTGGCGGAAGACGCCGGCGGAACGGACCCAGGCGACGCGGACGGTCGCCTCGACCCAGCCGTCGCCGGTTTCCACCTGCACCGGGACGGTGGTGTCGGCCTTGACGGGGGTCATGGCCCGGTTGAGCACGCGCATGCCGCCAGCGGAGATGTCCATGACGCGGCCGAGGGTGCAGCGGACGTTGCCGACGCGGATGCGTCCGTAGCGCCGCCGGCAGGCGCCGGCGGGGAGGGGCCGCTGGGGCCCGTCGCGGGGGCCGAGGTGCTCGAATCTGGCGGGCCCGAGGCTCATAAAGGCAGTATCGGGCGCCCCGGCGCCGGGGTGAAGCCGAACTTAAGCCCGCTCGGGTGGAATCCTGAGAATGCCGCAGATGGGGGTATTCCGCAGGCGCATGGGAGGGCGTGCACGAGGGGCAGGGGCGGCGCGACGCGGCCTCAGCGCACCCGCATCACGATCAGGGTCTGGTCGTCGGGCAGTTTCGACAGGCCGGTGAATCGGCGGACATCCCAGAGGACGCCGCGGACGATGTCGTGGGGGCTCTCGTGGGTGGCCGCCGCGCGGGAGAGCGCCTCGCGGAGTCGCGGGCGGCCGAAGCGCTGGCTCTGGAAGTTGGTGGCGTCGGCGACGCCATCCGTGCAGGCGCACAGGATGTCGCCGGGGCGCAGCGCGACCTCGCGGCTCTCGTAGACCTCGTCGGCGTCGACGCCGGCGATGAGGCCGCTGGTGGCAAGCTCGGTGATGGCGCCGTCGCGCAGCAGCATGGGCGGATCGTGGCCGGCGGAGGCGTAACGCAGCGAGCGCTCGTCTGTGATCGCGAAGAAGATGGTGACGAACTCGTGCGGGAGCGTGTCGCGGCAGAGGTCCCGGTTGACGCGGGCGAGCACTTCGCCGGGGTCGCGGCTCTGCTGCGCGTGGGCCCGCAGGGATGCCCGAACGTGCGACATGAGCAGCGCGGCGGGGACGCCCTTGCCGACGACATCGCCGACCACCAGCCCCGCGGGCCCGCGGGCGCCGTCGAAGGCGATGAAGTCGTAGAAGTCGCCGCTGAGTTCGAAGCTGGGCGTGTAGCTCGCGGCGAGCTCGAGGTGATCGAAGCGCGGCGGGTCGCTCGGGAGCATGCGGCGCTGGATATCGGCGGCGAGGCGGACCTGGCGGCTGATGCGCTCGTCCTCCTCGCGCCGGGCGAGG
>CAYMJK010000144.1:0-2847 GCA_964390535.1 uncultured Phycisphaeraceae bacterium
CGAACCGAACCGATCGGCTCGGTCGAGACGAAGCTGAACTCCTCCATCACGCCCGCCGCGCCGAAGCCGCCGACCTTCGTGAACGTGCCCGACATCGGGTCGCCGCTCATGTCGAAGAACTCGATGACATCATCGCCGAGGCCGGCTGCGCAGGCGAAGCCGCTGAACCCGGTGATGCCGCCGATTCCCGTGAAGTCCAGCGTGAAGTCGCCGAACCCGAACTGCACGCCGAACAGGCTGCCGGACTCGGCCTGCACAACCTCGCCCGTCCGGAAATCGAACCAGTCGCCCTGGCTCACCGAGTTGTGGGTCACAGCACCCGGGATCACCGGGACCGAGCCGCCGAACAGCGACGTGATCTGCAGACGACCACCGCCATACGACTCATAGTCATCCACAGCCTCGGGCGAGAACGCCCCCGGCGAAACCTGACCGAGCGCGAGCGGCGCCCCCGCGGCAAGCGTCAGCGCAGCGATAGCAAAACAATTCTTCATTTTCAGTGACCCCAATCTCTTTGTAGTACCCTTCTCCACGGCTCCGCGCGGAGCCGCATCCCTTCGCGCACACAGTAGCCGAGATCCGCGCCCCCCGCAACCCCGAATCCGCCTTCCAGCCCCGGAAACGCAAAATTGTACTTTGCGCTCGCGAGAATCCGAGTGCGCCTTCGTCGCGTCTGTTCGTGGCGCCTGGCATACTGGGCGAGATGCGCGCGGCGCACAAAGCGCGATGGCGCATTCCGCCGGATGACCTGCCGATAATCAGTTGGTCTCAGTCCCCCCCTGCGCGCAGAAACCGGCAAAATGCCGAACTCGTATCGGTTGCCGCGGCAATCGCCCGACCGCCGATACTCTTCCCAATGGCAACGATGCGCACTGTCTCCAAGGTCGCCTGGCCGCTGGCCCTCACCGTCGCCGGCGCCGCGGCCCTCCTGCTCGGCGTACGACTCGTCCGCTCCGATGTCACTTCTGAGGTTTATCGGGCCAGGCTCGGCGAACTGACCGACGACTACAACGCCCTCCGCGCCGAGTACAACAGCGCTGTCGCCCGGACGGCCGTCACCGAGCTCATCGTCGAGGATGGCGCCCTGACGGTCCGCGTCCGCACCGCCGCGGGCGAGGAGAAGCTCATCCCGGCCCCGTTCGACCCCCGCGGCGAGATCTACGTGGACTACGCCGTCGTCGACGGACGCCTCTGGATCCGGCGCGTCTTTGACGCTGCCACCGCCCCCGCCAGCGGGCTGGTCATCGATCCGGCGCTGGCGGAGATCGATTTCGAGGCGCCGGGCGTTCGCGTCGGCAAGGCGGTCTACCGAACCCTCGGCGAGGGCCGCTGGATCATCAGCGTCACCGGCGACGGCTCCCTCGGCCTGACGCGGGCGCCGGATGCGGCGCCGCCCGATCTCGCCCCTGCCCCGGAAGTCCGCGACTTCGATGAGATCAAAGAGGAAGCCCGGCGCGAGGCCCGCGGCGTGGGCCTGCTGGACGCGATGCGGGCGCTGTTCGGCGGGTGAGGCGCCTTTCACCCCACCTTTCCCCACATCGTGGCACGGGCTTCCGGCGGCCGGACGGGTGTACGAAAGCGCAACGCCGAGGGCGTGGTGCGCCGCTGGCAGACGGCGCGGCGACACGCGCCGAAGCTGCAGACGACGGTTCGCAATCACTCGCGAATCGGCCTCGCACGCGCCCTGCGCCCCTTGACGGCAACCCGCGGATCTGATATACCAGCGTCTTCGAGAGTGGTTCTGTGGGAGAGCGCCGGCGAACCGGCAACCCCGAACCAGGTTGCCGCCTCCGTCCTCAACGGGGGCGCTTGTGGGAGGATTCACGATGAGACGCCAGGTTTTCTGCGCGCTCGCCGCGGCCATGGCCGCGGGGGCGCAAGCGGCCCATGCCCAGTTCACCACCGACTTCGAGGGCCTCACCGCCTCGGCGACGGGCGAGATTCTGACGGGGCAGGACGGGTACTACCTGCCCGCCGGCGTTACCAGCGCCGATTTCCTCGCGTACACCTATGCCGGAGGCGCCTATGGCCTGCCGGCCAACCCGGACGGCGGCGACCAGTTCATCGCCGGTGAGGGTCCTGGCGACGGCGTCGCCTACGCCCGCGCCGAGCGCATGGCGCCGTATCCCACCGGTGTGGTGAAGATCACCTACGATGTCGCCGGCGCCTACGTCGGCGGCGCCACGCCGTCGGACAACCTCGGCAGCTTCTCGCTCCAGCCCCACCCGACGCCGCCCACGCATCAGACCGCGATCTTCCTGATGTCGTGGACCGACCCCGCCGCCCAGACCTGGGAGCACAGCTACCTCGCCTATGACAGCGCCGGCGCCGCCCTGCCGACGCCAGGGGCCATTCTCGGCCCCGAATGGACCGGGCTGTCCCTCCTGAACTGGTACCGGATCTCGACGACGATCGACTTCGATGCCAACACCCTCGTCGAGGGATCCATCACCGACCTGTCCACCGGCGTCACGACCACCGCTTCCTTCACCGACGTGTACCTAGCCGGCGGGGCAGCCGGCGGGCTTGCGCATCCAACCGGCTTCCGCTTCTTCGGCGGCTCCCTCACCCCCGGCAACGTCACCGCGTGGGACAACCTGGTCATTGAGCAGGTTGACGCCGGTTGCTACGCGGATTGTGACGAGTCGGGCGGCCTCGACTTCTTCGACTTCCTCTGCTTCCAGAACGCTTTCGCCGCAGGCGCCGCCTACGCCGACTGCGATCAGAGCGGGTCGCACGACTTCTTCGACTTCCTCTGCTTCCAGAACGCCTTCGCGGCCGGCTGCCCCTGACGGGAGCATCTCATCTCTGTTTCATCAACGGGCGGGCGTCGCATCGGGGAGCGCC
>CAYMJK010000145.1:0-10212 GCA_964390535.1 uncultured Phycisphaeraceae bacterium
CGTAGTGCAGAATCAGCGCGATGTCGTCGCCGGGGTAGTGGTCGATGACGCCGAGGGCGTAGACATCGTCGGCAGCGCGGGCGACGACGCCGCGGAGGATCGCGCCCCGCCCGGGGTAGCGAGGCAGATCGACGCGGGTCCAGGCGGCGCCGTCGTAGTGCATGATCAGCGGTTGATTTGTGCCGTCGCCACTGGCGTAGCCGACGGCCCAGACGTCGTCGGTGGCGACCATGGCGACATCGTACAGGTCGGTCAGTTCGGTGCGCGGCATGGTCTGGTCGAGCGTCCACTGGTCGCCATCCCAGTGCACGGCGAACATCGTGAAGCCGAAGCTGGGGCCGAACGGGTACGACTGCGAGGCGGAGCCGACGCCCCAGGCGTCGCTTGCGCGGATGCCGTCGACCGCGCTGAGATCGTTGGACTTGGTGCGGCCGAGGGTGGCGATGGAGGGGACGAACTCTTCGACCCACGCGCCGCCGCTGGTTCGGCGAAGCGAGAGCGGCCTGCCGCTGGAGGCTGGGGGCGGGGCGTCATTGGTTCGCGTGCCGACGGCCCAGACCAGATCGCCAGCGCGGCCCATGCCGCTGATGCCGGCGGGCCACCCGACCATGCCGCGGACCTCGACCTCCCAGGAGGCGCCATCCCAGCGGAAGATGACCTCGTCGCTGGCGCCGCCGCCATAGGTCGCGCCGCCAGCGTACGCCTCGTGGGGCGAGACGGCGAGGACACCGGTGAGGCTGTTGTGGCTGCCGAGAGGATCAAGGTTGGGCGGGGAGATTTCGGTCCAGCGGTCGCCGTCGAAGTGGATGGCGTAGTTCCAGTAGTCCCAGGGGAGGGCGCCGCTGGTCTGGTTACCGACGAGCCAGATGTCGTCGGGCGCCGAGCCGTCGATCTCGTGGACCGTCGCGAAGTTGCCGCTGACTGGCGGGGTGGGCACGAACTCCCAGTCGCACGGCTGGGCCGCGGCAGCGCCGGCGAGCGTGAGAACGAGCAGTGGGGTGTGGCAACGCATTGGATTGGTCCTCGTGTTCTGGCGCCGTCGGCGCCGCGTTTGAATGTTCTGCTGCGCGCCGTTCAGGGGCGCCCGGCGGCGTATTCGTCAGGAAATTCAAAGAAATCGAGCGCGCCGTCGCTGGCCCGCCGCGCCGGCGGCGAGGGCGGTGAGAGCGACGATGGTCAACGCCGGTGTTCCTGCATGGTTCATGGCGCGCCTCCCGGACCTGCGATCCCGACCCACCATGCGGAAGCAAGCCCGGCGCCATGCCATGCCGGTCGTCATCGCCCTGCCGGCAATCCCACGGGGCGGGCGCATTCGGCCCGATGTGGCCGCGCGCCGAGCACAGCGGGCCACCATCGGCCGCGCCCGGATCAGTCCCCGCCGATGAGGTCGCCGATGCCGCCGAGGATCGAGCCTTCGCCCTTGCGCTTGCCGCCGGCCGAGGGCGCTGCGGCGATCACGCGGTCGGCGAGCCGGCTGAACGGGAGCGTCTGCAGCCAGACCGTGCCGGGGCCGGTCAGCGCCGCGTAGAACAGGCCTTCTCCGCCGAACAGCTTGTTCTTGATCCCCTTGACCCACTGGATCTCGTAGCTGATCCCCTTCTCGAAGGCGACGAGGCAGCCGGTGTCCACGCGGAGTTGCTCGCCGGGGGCGAGCTGGCGCCGGAGCGTCGTGCCGCCGGCGTGCAGGAAGGCCTGGCCGTTGCCGCTCTCGCTGGTCAGCCGCTGAAGGATGAACCCCTCGCCGCCGAAGAAGCCGACGCCGAGGCGCTTCTGGAAGGCGATGTCCACAGAGACGCCGCGGGCAGCGCACAGGAAGGCGTCCTTCTGGCAGATGATCTCGCCGCCGTGCTCGCCGAGTTCCACCGGCACGACATGCCCCGGATAGGGCGCCGCGAAGGCGCAGTCGCGCCGGACAGCGCCGTGATTGTGGAAGAAGGTGATGAAGAACGATTCGCCGGTGACCGCCCGCTTGCCCGCCTCGAACAGCTTGCCCATGAGCCCGCGGCCCTCGCGCATGGAGAGGTTGGTGGCCATCTCGATGTCCGCCTCCAGATACATCATGGCGCCGGCTTCGGCGACAACGGCCTCGCCCGGATCGAGCGTGATGATGACAGCCTGCATGTCATCCCCGATGATGGCATGATCGATGACGTCCACGGCCATGGGCGGTCTCCTTTCGGTGGCGAGGATATGCGGCGGCGCCCCGCGCGGCGGATCGCGGACGAGCCCTCTATCGATCCCTATGGTTGCCGCATGCCCCGTCTGGCCCTTGCCCTCGCCGCCCTGCTCGCACTGGCGCCCCTCGCCGGGGGGCAGCACACGCGGTTCACGCTCTCCGAGGAGGGGCAGTGGTCGGTGGCGGGGGCGCCGACCGATCCGGATGAGGCCCTGCTCGCCGAGGCCCAGCAGCTCATCCACGAAGGGCGCCCCGGCAAGGCCCGGGCGATGCTCTCGGACTGGATCCGCGAGAACAACTTCACCGACAATCCGTGGCTCCCCGCCGCCCTCCGTCTCCGCGGCGACGCGAAGACGGCCGGTGGCAACGAGTGGAAGGCGCTGTACGACTACGAACTGGTCACCGAGTCCTTCCCCGCCTCCCCGGAGTACATCACGGCCATCGAGCGCGAGTTCGAGATCGCGCAGCGGTACCTCCGCGGCATGCGGCGCAAGCTCTTCGGGCTGCGCTTCGTCGGCGCCAAGCCGACCGGCGTCGAGATCATGATCCGCGTCGTCGAGCGCATCCCGCAGTCCAACCTCGCCCAGCAGGCGTTCCGTGAGCTCGCCGAGCACTTCCTCCGCGAGCGCGACCTCGCCAGCGCCGCCCTCGTCGGCCAGAAGTTCGAGGAGCACTACGCCGCCGGCGCCAGCGCCGGGCTCGTCGGCCGCAGATTCGAGGAGTTCTACGCCACCGGCGCCATGACGCGCGACATGCTCCTGCTGCGCATCACCACCAACCTCGCCCGCTTCAAGGGCCCCCGCTACAACGGCGCCGCGCTCATCGAAACCCGCGCCCTCGCCGAGCGCTACCGCGAGGAGTACCCCACCGATGAGCACCGCGCCACCATCGAGGCCATCCTCGTCCGCGTGGACAACTCCGCCGGGCAGCACATGCTCGAAAAGGCCGAGTGGTACCTCCGCGTCGGCGACCCGAGCTCCGCGCAGTTCACCCTCCGCCGCCTCCTGCGCCGCCATCCGCAGACGGCCGCCGCCGACGAGGCCCTGCGCATCATGGATGACCGCGGCTGGATCGCCGATGACGAGCCGGATGGCGCCGAGGGCGCCTCATGAGCCCCGCCACGCGCCTCGCCCGCCCCGCCCTCGCCGCGCTGCTGCCGATGCTCGCGGCGGCCTGCCTCTCCGGCTGCGCCGGGCGCGGCGCCGGCTACTCGTTCACCACCACGTGGCCCACCGACATCTCCACCGTCGCCGTCGAGATCTTCCGCAACGACACCTTCGAGGTCGGGGTCGAGGCCGAACTCGCCGAGGCCATCACCAAGGAGATGCAGCGCATCACCCCTTGGGCCGTCACCAGCGCCGCCCGGGCCGAGGCCCGCCTCGCCGGTGAGATCCGGCGCATCGAGCTGCGCCCCCTCTCCATCCAGCGCGGCACGGGCCTCACGCAGGAACTCGCCTATCGCATCACCGTGGATTTCCGGTTCGAGGACGCCCGCTCCGGGCAGCCGCGGGTCGTCCGGCACAGCTTCACCGGCCAGGAGACCTTCGTCCCCGTCCGCGGCACGGGCGAGCGCATCGGCGTCGGGCGAGCCAGCGCCATCCATCGCCTGGCGCAGGACATCGTCGCAGAATTGCGGGCCGACTTCTGATATCGCCCCCGGCGCGCTAGCCTTTCCGGGCGCGCAGGCGCCCCAGCCGGAACGTGCAGGCGCTTCTGCCCCTGCGGGCATCCCCCCAGAAGGATCCGGACGCCGGAATCGCCGAACAAACCCCCGGCGCCGCTCGTTGGCCAGCCGAGCGGTAAGTCCCGCCAGCGTCCCGAGTTGAACACTCCACCGGCGGCCCCGGCCCCGTGATCTCACCACCGGAACCCGACCCGGACCTCCCATGAGCAGCCCCAGCAAGACGCCCGATCGACCCCCTCAGCCCCCGCAGCGTCCCGGCGCCCGTCCCGGCGCCTCCGGCCTGCAGCCCTCCCGAGGGATGGCGCTCATCCTCATCGCGGTCGTCATGGGGCTGCTGCTGGTCGCCCTCTTCAGCCAGGCGGGGCCGAGCGAGCGCATCTCCATCGCCGAGTTCCGCAACAAGTACGTCAGCGGCGACATCGAGCCCGATTCGGTCATCCTCGAGGACGAGCAGATCCTCGCCGTCGCCCGCGACCCGGCGACCCGCAAGGAGACCGTCGTCGCCGTCGTGGTCAACACGCTCAATCGCGAGGAGATCGCAAAGCAGCTCACCGAGATCACCGGCGGCCGCTACGAGGCCCGGCCGACGCCCAAGTGGCCCGGCCTCCTCATCTTCCTGCTGCCGGTCGCCATCATCATCCTGATCTTCTTCGTCATCAGCCGCGGCATTCGCTCCGCCGCCGGCGGCGGGGGCGTGCTGGGCAACTTCGGCAAGAGCCGCCACCGCGTCTTCAGCAAGGAACTCACGGGCATCACCTTCAAGGATGTCGCCGGCATCGACGAGGCCAAGGACGAAGTCACCGAGATCATCGAGTTCCTCAAGAACCCGAAGAAGTTCACCAAGCTCGGCGGGCGCATCCCCCGCGGCGTGCTGCTCTCTGGCGCCCCCGGCTGCGGCAAGACGCTGCTGGCCAAGGCGATCGCGGGCGAGGCGGACGTTCCCTTCTTCAGCATCTCCGGCTCCGATTTCGTCGAGATGTTCGTCGGCGTCGGCGCCAGCCGCGTGCGCGACCTGTTCAAGCAGGCGAAGGAGAACGCGCCGTGCATCGTGTTCCTCGATGAGATCGACGCCGTCGGCCGTCGCCGTGGCGGGGGCTTTACCACCGGCGGGCACGATGAGCGCGAGCAGACGCTCAACGCCATCCTCGTGGAGATGGACGGCTTCACCAGCACCGATGGCGTGATCGTCATCGCCGCCACCAACCGCCCGGATGTGCTCGACCCCGCGCTCATCCGCCCGGGCCGCTTCGACCGGCAGATCTCGGTCTCGCTGCCCGACATCAAGGGCCGCCTGGAGATTCTCGAGGTCCACGCGAAGAAGGTGAAGATGGGCCCGGATGTGCAGCTCGAGCGCATCGCCCGCGGCACACCCATGTTCAGTGGCGCCGACCTCGCGGCCATCATCAACGAGGCCGCCATCGCCGCCACCATGCGCAACAAGGACTTCATCGAGCAGGAGGATCTCGAGGAGGCCCGCGACAAGGTCAAGTTCGGCCGCAGCCGCAAGAGCCGCGTGGTCGAGGAGCAGGAGCGCATCGCCACCGCCTACCACGAGGCCGGACACGCCGTGCTCCAGATGCTGCTCGAGGATTCCGACCCGCTGCACAAGGTCACCATCATCCCCCGCGGGGAGATGGGCGGCGCCACGTTCAGCCTGCCGGAGAAGGACCGCTACGGCTTCGGGATGCGCTGGCTGAAGGCGCACATGCGCGTCCTCTGCGGCGGGCGCATCGCCGAGATGCGCAAGACCGCCGATGTCTCCAGCGGCGCCGCCATGGACATCCAGCAGGTGACCACCTTCGCCCGGCACATGATCGTCGAGTGGGGCATGAGCGACCGCCTCGGCTTCGTCCGCTACAGCGGCAGCGACACCCGCGACAGCTTCGTCCCCGAGAAGGAGTACTCCGAGGAGACGGCGCGGCTCATCGATGAAGAGATCCGCAGCATGGTGGATGCCGCCTACCGCGAGGCCGACGAACTGCTCAGCGAGCAATGGGAGAAGGTCATCGCCGTTGCCGAGGCCCTCCTCCGCCACGAGACGCTGGATGCCGACGAGGTCGATCGCCTGATGAAGGGCCAGCAGCTCGCCAAGCCGTCGGTCAGCGAACTGCTCGAAGCCGAGGCCCGCAAGCGCAAGGCCGAAGAACGCCGCGACCGCGCCCGCAACCTCGCCGAAGAAGACCCGGACGCCCCCCCCGGCGCCCTGCCCGCCCCGGCGTGACTGCGCCTCGCGCATCGGCGCGACCGCGGTCGGATTGCCCACCAGTTGGCGACCGTTGGTAGCACAAGGCGTCTCGCCTGTGCGGGACCGTCGGCACCTACCATCCCCCCGTGCCGCGCCTCGCCGCCCTTGCCGCCGCCCTCGCCGTCATCGTCCTCGGCTGCGCGCGCACTGACTCGCCTCCGGCGCCCGGCGATCGCGCGGCGCCGGTCGTCCGCGGCAACCGGGCCGGGCTGGAGCTGCGCATCTGGGTCCTGCGCGAGGGGCCCGGCGCCGAGGACGCCATCGGCGCCGCCCTCGCCGCCTATGCGCAGTCAGAGCAGCCCGATGCCAACGCCGACGCCGGCCTCATCTCTGCCGCTGACCAGGTCCTCTGGTCCGCCAACGGCCTTCGCCTGCTCAGCGTTCCCGTCGAGCAGATCGCCCATGTGCAGGAAGCGCTCGGCAGCCCCGGCGCCATTCAACGCCAGTGGCTCGGCGAGCGCCCCGACTGGATGGAACTCGTCCGCGGGCCGCAGTCTCCGCGCCAGGTGGTCCGCCTTGACTCCGGGCTCATGACGCTGGATCCGGGGCGCCTGCGCCTGCTGGCCCGCTGCTGGGTCTCGCCGCGGCTGCCCGCCTCGGGCGCAGCGCCGAGCGCCCAGGTGAGGCTCGATCTTGCGATCCAGCACCAGGGCCCGGCGCCGGCGCCATCCCTGCGCGCCCTCGTCGACCGTCCCGAGCGCCGGGCGCCCGAGGCCGCGGGCGTCGTCTTCAGCCGCTTCGTGCTGGAGACGGTTCTCGACGACCGGCGGGCCCTGCTCATCGTGCCCGAGCGTCCCGATGTCGTCTGGGGGGCGCCCCCCGCTCCGCAGGAGGACCCAGCCCCGCGCGCTGGCCCGCCGGCGCCCCACCTGCCCAGCCTCGGCGAGGCCATGCTCTGGAGCGATCCCGCAGATGGCCGGCGCATGCGGGCCATCATCGCCCTCATCCCGCGATTGCCGGACAACGTGGAACTGGCCGCGCAGTGAGCGCGCTCTGGGAAGTGTGCCTGCTCGCACTCGGCCTGGCCCTGCTCATCGGCGGGGCCGAGGCCCTCGTTCGCGGCGCCGCCGAACTCGCCACCCGGGCCGGCGTCTCCACCTTCGTCGTCGGCCTCACCGTCGTCGCCTTCGGCACGAGCATGCCCGAGCTTGCCGCCGGTGTGCGCGCGGCGATGCAGGATCGCGGCGAGCTGGTCGTGGGCGCGGTCGTCGGCTCCAACATCGCCAACGTCGCCCTGATCCTCGGCGCCGCAGCGCTCATCTGGCCCGTGCGCGTGCAGTCGGGCGTCATCCGGCGTGAGGCGCCGATGATGCTCGGTGTCACCCTCCTCGGCGCACTGGCGCTGCTCGGCGGGCGGATCACCCGCATCGAGGGCGCGCTGCTCTTCACCGGCGTCATCGTCTTCATTGCGCTCACGCTCGTGGGCGCCCGCCGCCCCGCCGCCCGGGCCCTCGCCGAACTCGCCATCGAGCGCCCGCCCGGCCTCGGCCGCCTGCTGCGCATCGGCACGCCCTGGGCGATCGGCGGCGCCCTGCTGCTCGGCCTGGGCGGCCTGGTGATCGGCGCAGAGATCGTCGTGGCGAGCGCCGCGAGCATCGCCACCGCCATCGGCGTCTCCGAAACCGTGATCGGCATCTCCATGGTCGCCGTCGGCACCAGCCTCCCGGAACTGGCAACCTCGGTGATGGCCGCCCTGCGCCGTCACTCCGAGATGGTCGTCGGCAACGTCCTCGGCTCCAACATCTTCAACATCTTCTGCGTGCTCGGCGTCTCCTCGCTCGTGCAGCCGCTGCGCGTTCCGGACGAGGCCATGTGGCGCGATGTCCCCTGGATGATCGGCTTCGCCATCGCCTGCCTCCCGATCATGGCCCGCCGCCTCTGCATCGGCCGCCTCGAGGCGACCGTGCTCCTGATCGCCTACGCCATCTATCTATGGCTGGTCTGGTCCCTATAAGCGGCGGCTCCCAAGCCGTCCCCCTTTCCGGCCGATGAGTGAGACGGGCTCCCAGCCCGTGTCGTGGCAAGGGCTTCGAGCCCATGCTCCGGTCAACACTGGGCAAGCCCATGTTCACGCGCCACGTGGCGCGCCCGGCCCGGCTGCGTCGGCCCGGCGGAGGATGGCGGATGCTGCGAGTCTCGGTCTCGGCCGCGCGCCCGGGCATGCGCCTCGCGATGCCCGTATATCACCCCAAGCGCCCGGGGACCATCCTGCTCAAGGCCGACATCCCGCTCGAGCAGCGCACCATCGACCGCCTCCGCGAGATCGAGCTGCGCGACCTGTGGATCCAGTACCCCGGCATCAAGTTCGTCGCCGAGACCGTCTGCCCGGAGATCTTCCGCTCCCACGCCCGCCTCGCCGGCATGGTCACCAGCGCCTTCGAGGAGATCTCCATCACCGGCCACGCGCAGCTCGACTGGCGCCCGTACCGGCGCGCCATCGCCTCGCTGCTGGAGCATCTCGTCCGGCGCCCGAAGGCCGCGCTGTTCATGCAGGAACTCCTCAGCGACCCCGCGAGCCCCGCCGCCCGCCACGCCACCAACGTCTGCTTCATCAGCATCCTCATGGGCCTCCGGCTCGACGACTACCTCGTTGCCGAGCGGGCCCGCCTCAACGCCGTCAAGGCCCGCGATGTCACCAACCTCGGCGTCGGCGCCATGATGCACGATGTCGGCATGCTCCACCTCGATGAGGAGACCCTCGATCGCTGGAACCGCACCCACGACGAGCGCGATCCCGCCTGGCGGGCCCACGTCAAGCTCGGCTACCACGCCGTCAAGGGCGCCATCGGCCCCACCGCGGCCTCGATCGTCCTCCACCATCACCAGCATTACGACGGCTCCGGCTTCCCCCGCCGGCGCACGCTCTCGGGCGAGCACATCCCCATCGCCGGCACCGACATCCACGTCTTCGCCCGCATCGTCGCCGCGGCAGACATCTTCGAGCGGCTCCGCAACCCCGCGGACGCCCCCGGCGCCGAGCATCTCCCGCCGCAGCGCCGCCCGACCGTGCGCGCGCTGCGGATGCTCCGCGAAGCGCCCTGGCGCAACTGGATCGACCCGACGGTCTACCGCGCCCTGCTCAGCGTCGTCCCCGCGTATCCGCCCGGATCGATGGTGCGCCTGAGCGATGGCATGGTCGGCGTGGTGCTGTCCTGGCGCCCCACCGATCCCTGCCGCCCGGTCGTCCGCGAGATCAGTCTCGACCCGGCGGCCGTCAGCGGCGACGCCGACGACAGCGCCCGCACCGTCGATCTCGCCACCACGCAGGGGATCGAGGTCACCGAGGCCGAGGGCTTCGATGTCCGCCAGGACAACTTCTACCCCGCCGACCCCGGCGAGTTCGACCTCACCTTCGCCCACAAAGCCCGCATCAACGGCGCGGCAGGGCCGGAGCAGCGCCGGGCGTAGGTGTCGCCCGGCGCCCCTCCTCAGGGTCGCCCGCAACCCGCGAGTTCCCCCCAGACCCCCGCATTTGCATCTCCGGCCCGGATGCGGTATGCTGCGCCCTCACCAAGGGGAGCACATCATGGCTGCGGACATCAAAGGCGTCGCTCGCTATCAGAAGGTCCTGCTCGGGCTGGTGCTGCTGCACGTCGGGCTGATCCTCGCCAACATCTGGATCGGGCAGGCGACCAGCGGCGAGACGGCGCCCACATCGGGCCAGATGGCGAGTTCGCTCGTGGTCGGCATCGCCTCGCTCGTTGTCGCGGTCTCCTCGGTGGTGGTCGTCGTCCTCCTGATGACGGCGATGGAGCGACCGCTGGTTTCGAAGATCCTCGCGGCCATCGGCATGTTCATCCCGCTGGTCGGGCTCATCGTGCTGCTGGTGGTCAACCAGCGCGCCACGAGCACGCTGCGCAGCGCCGGATACAAGGTCGGGCTCTTGGGCGCAAAGGTCGCGGGCTGAGAGCCGTGGCAGTGCACGTTGCCCTTGTGGCTGTGGACACGCCGGGTATACTGCGCTCGGCCGGCCCGGGCGGGGCCGGCCAGGGAGAGGCCGATGGCCCCCACACACAGCCAGGCGGTGTGCTGCGCCGTTGCAATTACCGCTGCTCGGGCTTTGTTGGGGCAGTGTGAGGCAACGTCGGTGGAACCGCCGGTTCCAGC
>CAYMJK010000146.1:0-2744 GCA_964390535.1 uncultured Phycisphaeraceae bacterium
GGTCTGGTAGGTGGTGATCTCGACGAGGTGGCCGTCCGGATCCGGAAAGTAGAGCGAGTGGGCGATCTGGTGGTCCTCGAAGCGCGGCTCGATGCCGAGGCGAGCGAGCCACTGCTTCGCCTGCTCGAACTGGCCGCGCGAGAGGCGGAAGGCCAGGTGATCCACGCGGGGCCCGCGCCGCGCTGGCGCCGGGGCATCAGCGCCGGCCTCGGCGCCGGATTCGCCCGCCGCGAACAGCGCCACGCCCGTGCGCCCGCCCGGCGTCACCAGAAACGTCGGCCGCCCGCCCCACTGGCCGGGGAACGGGTTCACGAGCCCGAGCGTGCGGGTGTACCAGTCGATGGAGCGATCGAGGTCGCCCACGACCAGCGCGATGTGGTCGAGCCCTTCGAGCAGCGGTGGGTGGGGATGCGCGGTGGGCCGCGCCTGCGACTCGTTCATGGCGCAGGGTAGGCGAGCCTCAGCGGCGCTTCGGCGGCGGCGTGCGCTGCTGCGCTTCGACCAGCTTTGCGCGCAGGTAGCTGCGCTCGGTGGGCACGCCGGCATCCTCCCAGCGCTCGTGGATGGCGCGGGCGACTTCGGCGTTGTGGCGCTTGAGTTCCTCGAGCGGGGCGGCGTCCGAATCGCCGCGAGCAGTGAGGAAGCTGTCATGCGAATCGACGGTGAACACGAATTCATCGTGATGCGGCGGGCGCGACATGCGCAGTTTCATGTGCGGGTAGACCCGGTTGCCCAGCCGCAACGAGAGCGTGCGCGCCTCCTGGGGCGTCGCCTCCGGCGGGTCGCGCTCGACGGCGTCGCCCGCGAGCCACGCGGCCACATCCAGGGGTTCCGGCGGCAAGCGACCGGCCACACCGGGGGGAGTCTCCCCCGGCCAGGCGACCTCGAGATAGAGGGAGATGGCCGTGCGGATCGTCCGCGCCGAGGGCATGTTGACTCGCTGTTCGGGCATCATTCACCTCGCGCGCTTCCGGACGCGATGCGCTCCCGGAGGGCTATCCTACCTGCGCATGCGAGGCGTCGATGAGCAGCGAGATGTTTCCGCCGGCCGGCTGCTCGTGCTGGTCGTTGAAGATGATCCGGAGATGAACGAACTGGAGCGGCAGTTCCTTGCCGCCAGCGGGATCGACGCCGTCGGCGCCTACAGCGGCCCCGAGGCGGTACAGGCGGCGGAGGCCGACGGGTTCGACGCGGTGCTGCTGGATTTGATGCTGCCGGGGATGGACGGGTTCGAAACCTGCCGCCGGCTGCGACGCCGTTCGGATGCGCCGATCCTGATTCTGTCGGCGCTGGATTCGGATGATTGCCGGCAGCGCGGGCTGGCGGCGGGCGCCAGCGCCTACTTCACGAAGCCGTTCGACCCGTACGAGGTGGTGGCGCGGCTGCGCGACCTGACCTCGGGGAACGGCGCCCTCGGGGGAGGCGCCTGACCGGCGCGTGGGCGGGGGGCGCGGGCTCAGCGTTTCCTCAGCGGCTCCCAGATGTCGGGTCGGACCTCGCCCCAGTCATCCCCCTCCCACATGAGGATGAGTTCGCGGATGGGCATGCGGATGTCGACCGCCCATGCGCGCATCTCATCGCTCAGCAGCGCGATCTCGCTCTCGATCTCGCACTTCCAGCGACCATCCTCGAACGTGTACTCCAGCGAGCGCTCCAGCGGGACGTCGCCGATGAGCGTCTGGGCCGTGGCCGTGGTTCCGTCGCTGGCGACATCGATGCGGCCGATCGTGTAGAAATACTCGGGGCGGTCAGGATCCTCCTCGTAGGTGTACCAGCCCTCGTCGGTAGCGTGCTGGACCCAGTCGCGCCCGCTCATCGCCTCGAGCTGCTTCACATCGCACCTGTTGCGCATCATGACGAGCTCGCCCTGGGCAGCGGGGGCGAGGCGGCGGACGACATCGTCCTCTGATGTCAGGGCGTGCTCGAGCAGTTTGTCGTAGAAGACGAAGGAGCGGGCGGTGTAGCTCGCCACCGCGGTAGCGCCATCGCTCTGGTTGAAGGCGTTCTGCTGGTCATAGAAGGCCGCCTCGATCGCGGCCTCCTCCTCGTCGCAGCCGGCGAGGGCGATCGCGGCAAGCACTGCGCAGGCGAGGAGCCCGAGGCGGGCCGGAGCAGAGCGCCGGGCGCGGGCGGGGGCGCCGGCGCGGGGGATGTCGGGGGCGGCAGCGTCGAGGGCGGTGGCGGGTGTGCTGGTCATGATGGCCGCAGGATAGCAAAATCGGGGCGTCGTGCAACCCCTCCCGCCGTCGGCATCCGCGCCGGGCCGGCGGGGCGCCCGGTCGCTCCGCTGGCTCAGCCGGCCCCGCCGAGTTGGGCCAGCGCCTCTCCATCCAGCCGCCAGGTGGTCCAGTCGGTCATCGGCTTGGCGCCGAGAGTCCGGTAGAAGCCGATGGCCGGCTCGTTCCAGTCCAGCACCGCCCACTCCAGCCGGCGGCAGCCGCGCTCGATGGCGAGCTGCGCGAGGCGGGCGAGCAGGGCCCGGCCTAGGCCGCTGCCGCGGGCCTGCGGGCGCACGAACAGATCCTCGAGATAGATCCCCGGGCGGCCGGTCCAGGTGGAGAAGTTGTGGAAGAAGAGGGCCATGCCCTGCGGCGTGTCGTCCACGAGCCCGATCAGGCATTCGGCGACGGGCCCGCGCCCGGCGACTCTGGGTTTGGCGCCGTGGTCCGCGGCGGCTGCGCCCGCATCGGCGGCCACGCCCTCGCCGAACAGGTAACGTCGCAGGTCCTCCTCGGTAGCGCGGG
>CAYMJK010000147.1:0-4385 GCA_964390535.1 uncultured Phycisphaeraceae bacterium
GGCCCCCCGCCGAGAATGACCACCTTCGGCCGATCCGTCACGCGAATCGCGTCGTCGCAAGGAGCACTTCCCCCGCCCCCCCCGGCCCCCGCAGACGTCGCATAGAAATACGGGGGCGCCGCCTCGAACTCCGCCGCGCACGTATCCACCAGCTTGTACACCGGCTCGACCCCGGCCCCCTTCCGATAGGCCCGCACCTGTAGGATCGTCTCGCTCGTGATCTTCCCGAGATACAGGTTCGCGAGCTGGGCATCCGAATACCCCAGCTTCTTCGCCTCCAGCAGAACCTCCGGCGGCAGATCCTCCAGCGCCGCGTATCCGCACAGCGTGTCCTCGAACTCCACGAGCTGCGCGAGCTGGTCCAGAAAGAACGGATCGATGTTCGTCAGCTCGTGCACATGCTCGATCGACCATCCCATCTTGAGCGCATAGCGGATGTAGTACGGCCGCCCCTGGCTCGGCACCGCCAGCTTCCGCGTCAGCTTGTCGATCGGAATCGGCCACTCGATCGGCTGCCCGTCCGCCGTCCGCAGGCCGCCCTGGGTAGACCGCCGCTCCGCGGCGGATCCGTCCATCTGCTGCTCCGCGGCAGACGCCTCCTCGCCCGCCGCGGGATGCAGGGGTTGCACCCCGGCTCTGAGCTGGTCGGCGAGTGAGTCAAGGTCGACGGAAGCGACACGGCCGGCGCCTGCGCCAGAACGAGGGCTGGCCGGAGAATCCGCTGCGGAGCGGCGGTCCACCCCGGACCCGCCGCGGAGCGGCGGTCTACCCAGGTCCAGCACCAGTTGCTCGCTCTCCACCGCCCGCATCGCCGCCAGCCACTTGTCGTTGCGGTCCAGCCCGAACCCGAACCGCTTCACATCCATCGACCGGATCGCCTTCTGAAAGCTCTCCTTGAACGTCCGCCCGATCGCCATTGCCTCGCCGACGCTCTTCATCTGCGTCGTCAGCGTCTCGTCCGCCTCCGGGAACTTCTCGAACGTCCACCGCGGCATCTTCGTCACGACATAGTCGATCGTCGGCTCGAAGCACGCGCTCGTGGTCCCGGTCACATCGTTGCGCAGCTCATCCAGCGTGTACCCCACAGCCAGCTTCGCCGCAATCTTTGCGATCGGAAACCCCGTCGCCTTGCTCGCCAGCGCGCTCGACCGGCTCACCCGCGGGTTCATCTCCACCACCACGAACTCGAACCGCGTTCGCCCATCCTCCCCCGGCTCCGGATCCGGATTCACCGCGAACTGCACGTTGCTCCCGCCCGTCTCCACCCCCACCGCCCGCATGATCGCGAAGGCTGCGTCGCGCAGAACCTGATACTCCTTGTCGCTCAGGGTCAGGATCGGCGCCACCGTGATCGAATCCCCCGTGTGCACCCCCATTGCATCGATGTTCTCGATCCCGCACACGACCACGCAGTTGTCCTTGCGGTCGCGCACCACCTCCAGCTCATACTCCTTCCACCCGATCAGGCTGCGGTCCACCTGCACCTGGTGGATCATGCTCGCGCCCAGCCCCCGCTGCACCAGCTCGTCGAACTCCTCTGCGTTGTATGCGATCCCCCCGCCCCAGCCCCCGAGCGTGAACGCCGGCCGGATGATCGCCGGCAGCCCCACCGTCTCCAGAAACTCCCGGGCATCCTCCAGCGTGTGCACGCTCCGCGACTGCGGCGTCTTCAGCCCGATCTCGTGGCAGATGCGGCTGAAGCGATCCCGGTCCTCCGCCCGGTGGATCACCTCCCGGCTGGCCCCGATCATCTCGATCCCGTGCTTCTCCAGCGTGCCATCATCCCACAGGCCGCACGCGCAGTTCAGCGCTGTCTGCCCCCCCAGGGTCGGCAGGATCGCCTCGATCCCCTCCCCCTCCGTCACTTCCTTCTCGATCACCTTCCGCACCGCCTCCGGCGTGATCGGCTCGATGTAGGTGCGCTCGGAGAGGGCCGGATCGGTCATGATCGTCGCCGGGTTCGAGTTCACCAGCACGACCCGGTACCCCTCGGCCTTCAGGCTCTTGAGGGCCTGGGCGCCGGAGTAGTCGAACTCGCACCCCTGCCCGATCACGATCGGGCCGGAGCCGATGACGAGGATTGTGCGGATGTCGTCGCGCTTGGGCATCTGGCGTCGGCTCTCGGGGCCCCCCCCGCAGGCGAGGAGGGGCCGTTGACGTGGCTGGCAGACCCCCCCGCGCGGAGCGAAAAAGGGGCCGAGCCGCCCGTGCCGAAAAGCAGCGGCGACCTAAAGAGTGAGAATATGCGCGGTGGCCGCGCCGTGCCACCGAGGCACACGACAGGCCGCGCCACCGTCCCAAAAGTGCCACCGAGGACGCGATGGGGCCCGTGTTCGGGAAGGCGACGCTTCTTCCACTCCGTCCGCATCCGTCGCGCTTGCCCGCAATCCTCGGCGCTTCCCACCAATCGCTTCCCACGGCGCCGAACATTTGAAACCGACCCCCACCCCCACCTACCCTCGCCACTTCCGCGCCCATCCGGGACGCGTCGCCCTTTCCCCGAGTCACCCCGTTGCACCGCTACATCCCCGCCCTGGTCGACGCCCTCCGAGACGGAGTGACGCCCACAACCCTCCTGCGCGACCTCCTCGCCGGGATCACCGTCGCGGTCATTGCCCTCCCCCTCGCGATGGCCTTCGGCATCGCCTCCATCCCCGAGCACGTTGCCGCTGAGCTCGCCGCCATCCACCCCTGGCTCACCCCGCCCGCCATGGGGCTCTTCACAGCCGTCGTCGGCGGCTTCCTGATCAGCGCCCTCGGCGGCAGCCGCGTCCAGATCGGCGGCCCCACCGGCGCCTTCATCGTCATCGTCTACGCGGTCGCTGACGAGCACGGGTACGCCGGCCTCGCCACCGCCACCCTCATGGCCGGCGTCATGGTCATCCTCATGGGCGTCGCCCGCTTCGGAACCCTGATCAAGTTCATCCCCTACCCCGTGACCACCGGCTTCACCGCCGGCATTGCCGTCATCATCGCCACGGCCCAGCTCAAAGACTTCCTCGGCCTCCAGATCGAGGGCGGCCTGCCCGCCGAGTTCGTCGGCAAGATCCAGGTCTACGCCCGGCACATCCAGACGGCCGACTTAGCCACGCTCGGCGTCGGCGCCGGCTCGCTGGCGCTGCTCATCCTCCTGCGCCGGGTTGCCCCGCGCATCCCCGGCGCCATCATCACCATCATCGTGGCCGCCGGCGCCGCGAAGCTGCTCGGCCTGGATGTCGAAACCATCAGCTCCCGCTTCGGCGATATGCCCCGCACCCTCCCGGCGCCCCACCTCCCCCACTTCAGCCTCGCCATGGCCCGCGACCTCATCCCCGAGGCCGGGACCATCGCCCTGCTCTGCGCCATCGAGAGCCTCCTCTCCGCCGTGGTCGCCGACGGCATGACCGGCGGTCGCCACAAGGCCAACGCCGAACTGGTCGCCCAGGGCGCCGCCAACATCGGCTCGGCCATGTTCTGGGGCATTCCGGTGACCGGCGCCATCGCACGTACAGCGGCGAACATCAAGAGCGGCGGCACGACACCCATCTCCGGGATCGTGCACGCCATCACCCTGCTGCTCATCATGCTCGCCGCGGCGCCCCTCGCCGGCGCCATCCCCCTGGCGACGCTCGCCGCCATCCTCCTCATGGTCGCGTGGGGAATGAGCGAGCGCGACCACTTCCGCACGCTCCTGCGGGCGCCCCGCAGCGACATCTTCACACTGCTCACGACCTTCGGCCTGACCGTCTTCACCGACCTCACCATCGCCGTCGGTGTCGGCGTCGTCCTCGCCTCCCTCCTGTTCATGCGCCGCATGGCGGAGGTCACCGATGTCAGCGCCATCACCCGCGAGTTCGTCAACGGCGAGGACCGCGAAGACCGCTTCAGCATCCACGGCCGCGACATCCCGCCCGGGTGCGAGGTCTACGAGATCAACGGCCCCTTCTTCTTCGGGGTCGCCGACCGCCTCGCCGACACGCTGCCGGAACTCGAGCCCGCGCCCAAAGTCTTCATCCTCCGGATGCGCCACGTGCCCGCCCTGGATGCCACCGGCGCCCACGCGCTGGACGAACTGCTCGGCAAGTTCCGCCGCCGCGGCACGACTCTCGTCATCTCCGCCCTCGCCCCCCAGCCCCGCCGCACGCTCGACCGCCTCGGCCTGATCGAAAAGATCGGCCCCGAAAACCTCCCCCCCGACATCGACGCCGCCCTCCGCCGCGCCCGCGAGATCCTCGCCTGACCCCAAAGAGCCCGGAGCGCAAGCTCCGCGTCTTCGGCGCCGCGCCGCCACGACCCCGCATCGGCTGCCGTACTCAGGCACCTCGCAAGTCGCGCCTCAGACGCTCCCCGCGCCCACCCGCCCCCGCGCCGCTTCAACCACCTCGTCCACGCTGATCCGCTCCATC
>CAYMJK010000148.1:0-2669 GCA_964390535.1 uncultured Phycisphaeraceae bacterium
AAGGGGTCAGGAATGAGCGCACATCGAGCAGCTCGATTCAGCTTTTCACTCTCGCGCAGAACAGAAACTCAGAACGCGCCGAGGAAGCAGAGCAAAGCAGAGAAGGTCACCGCGATCTCTGCGTTCCTGCCTCTGGCCTCAGTTCAGGTCGCCGTAGCTCTTCCCGATGAGGTTGTACAGCCGGTGCTGGTTGAGCACGGGCACCTTTGTCGCCCGCGCCTGCTCCAGCAACTGCTCGTACTCCCGCACCCGCGCCTGGATCCGCAGGTAGTGCTGCACTACCTCGATCGGGTCGTTCGGGCGCGGCTCCGGCGGCAGCGCCGGCTTGTCCCCGAGCACCAGGAAGTCGACATCGCCCTCGAGGGCGTCGACCACCTCGCCGTTCCAGCCGCGGATGAACGCGACCATGTCCTCGCGCTCCGCAGGCGTCGACCGGCTGTCGCCATTGGTGTCGAAGTTGCCGTACACCGTGAACTTGTACACCTTGCTGGGGTCGTACAGCGCGTTGGCGATCACGTCCCCGCGCACGATCGGGTTGCCCGCGATCGACCGCGTCACCCGGCACTCGCTCGTGGCGTCGTTGATCCGGATCACCTCGATCGACGCCTTCCCCGTCGGGTACTGCCCGCGGGCGTCCGGCCGGATGTTCGTCGCGTCGGCAAAGACCGCGAAGGTGGCGCCCAGCACGATCCTGTGCTCGCGGCCGCGGTCGATGATCACCCGCCCGCTCACCGGATCGACCCCGATGACCTGCCCGTCCACGAGGGCAAACTCGTCCACCGGCGCGAGCTGCGTCGAAAGTGCGCTCGGCTCCAGCTCGCGCACCCGCTCCACGAGCATCAGGTTCTCGTTGCGAATCCGGTCGCCCTCCTGCTCCATCCGCGTGATCTCCGCCTCCAGCTCGTCGCGGATCGAATCGACCCGCTGGGCGTTATCGGCGATCGCCCGGTCATACCGCTGGCGCAGGTCGTCCACCTCCGAGCGGTAGCGGTCGATCTGCCCCTGCAGGTTCGCCAGCGTCTCCTGGTACGACTGGTCCAGCGCGCCGGTCCGCAACCGCTCGTTGCGCAGATCGTTCTGGGCCCGCGTCGCCATGTCCTCGGCCTGCTGCAACTGCTGGCCCAGGCTCTCCACGTTCGCCCGCTGCTGCTGCAGCAGCGTCAGCATCGCCGCATCCTGCGCCCCCTCGACCCCCTCCAGCTTCTTCTGAAGCTGCGGCAACTGATCCCCGGCCGACCCGGTCACCAGTTGCATCACCTCGCCCTGCGTGTCCATCAGGTAGGCGAGCGCGCTCTTGTTGTCCTGGCTCGCCGCGGCAACCACCCGGGCCACATCGTCGCGCTGCTGCTCGCCAGGCTTGACATACTGCGCAACCTGCTGCGCCGAGCTGTCCACCTTGCGCTGCGCTGTCCGATAGTTCGACGAGTAGATCAGCGTCGTGACCAGGAAGGTCAGACACAGCACCCCGAGAATCGTGATTGCCACCATGTAGCCGGTATTGCCGCCGCGAGAAGCCATCGCGCTCTCCAGTGTCGCCCCGACGCGGGGCCGCCTGATTGAAAACCCCGCCGCGGGGCCGATTTCATATTGACCCGCGGCCGCCCGTCGGAGGGGAAGCCCGCCAAGCCGTCCCGGCGCAGGATCCTGCGCCCCATCCGGTCCCTGTACGTCCCGGAGCCCGCCGGGGATGCCCGCCGAGCCGCCAAGTCTCTCGCCTCCGCCCCCCGACGTCAAGCCGACAGGCGCCCTTCACTTCCGTCCAAGCCTCTTTGGGCGCGACTCGCCGGCCGCTTTCGGGTAGACTGCACGCATGGCCGCGCCTCGCGCCGATTCCATCCCGTCCGGCGGGACCACCTGCATCCTCTGGACCGGCCCGTCCGGGCAGACGCCGGGCCCCCTCGCCGAGATCGTCGCCCGGCAGCAGCTGCCCCTGGAGGTCGCCACCGACCGCTTCGGCGCCATTGCCGCGGCGTGCCTGGCCGCCCGGTCCGGCCGGGTCGTCATCATCCTCGATGAGCCCGCCCGCCTCGAGGGCCGCCAGGAGTTGCTCGCGGCGATCGACGCCTACCTCCCCGAGGCCCGGCTCTGGGCCTACGACCCCGCCCGCGAGCCCCCCCTCGGCGCCCTTCTCCCCGATCGTCCTCCGAACCGCTCGCCCGGGGAGCCGGTACAGAGAGAGGGACAGAGGGCAGAAGGGCTCCCCCTCCGGCTCGTCGGCGCCGGCGCCACCGGCGCCCCGCCAGCGGATGAGGAGCCCCCCCGCGCGAACCTCTCCGCCGAGGAACTGGAGATGCTGCTGCAGGATGATGACGAGTGAATCAGGACCCCGGATCAACCCGCGCCCCCCCCACGCCGCCGACGCCCGCGCCAGCGGCGCCGCGGCGGCTCGTCCTCGTGGGGCGCACGGGGCTTGATGCCCGTCTGCGGCAGGATGATGACTACCAGCTCGTGCGGGCCCGCTCCGGCGTGGACGCCATCGGCCAGATCTCGACATCCGATGCCATCGACGCCGTCATCCTCGGCGCCGGCGCCGGCAGCGAGACGGAGGCTCGCCAGATGATCGCCGCGATGCGGACGCTCCGCCCCGGCCTCCGCATCCTCCAGGCCGAGGGGGCGCCCGCGCCGGCGCCCTACGACGGGGCGCTCAGCCCCGAAGATCCGATCGAGGC
>CAYMJK010000149.1:0-3034 GCA_964390535.1 uncultured Phycisphaeraceae bacterium
CCTGATCGCGAACATTCTGCGTAAACGAATCGGCCGCTGGCCCCATAGGACCAGCGGCCGATCTCTTTTTGTGCGCAGTTGAAATGACTGCAAAGCCGTATCAAGGCAGCCGCAACGCTGCGCCGACCTCCTCCGCCATGCGCTTCGCCGCCTCCCGCACGCGCGACTCCAGCGGCCCGGCGCCACCCGGATAGATGATCGACCGGCTCGCTGTCACCAGCGCCCCCGCCCGCCCCGCCGACACCGCCCCCGGCCGCGCCATCGCCCTCACATCCTCCGCCGTCCCCCCCTGCGCCCCGAACCCCGGCGCCAGGAAGATCGCGTCCGGCATGCGCCCGCGCAGCGCCCGCGCATCCGCCGCCTTCGTCGCCCCCACAACCGCCCCCACATCGCTCAGCCCGCTGCTCCCGCGCCGGCTCGCCCCCAGCCGGTCCAGGTCCGCCGCAACCTGCTCGGCCACCGTCAGACCCCCCTCCAGCCGGCGCGACTGAAGCTCGTCCGACCCCGGGTTGCTCGTCCGCACCAGCGCGAACACCCCGAGCCCCGCCTCCAGGAACGGCTCGATCGTCTCCATCCCGAGGTACGGGCTCACCGTCACCCAGTCCGCCCCCACCTCCCCCAGCCCGAGGGCCGCCGCGGCATAGTGGGCGGCGGAGATGCCGATGTCCCCCCGCTTGGCATCCAGCACCACGATGAACCCCCGCTCCCGCGCTGCCCGCACGCTCCGCTCCAGGGCCGCGACCCCCGCGCTCCCCCAGCGCTCATAGCAGGCCGACTGGAACTTCACCGCCGGCGCCACGCCCGCTGCGCCATCCATCACCCGCAGGGCGAAGGCCTCGAAGGCATCCGGCGCCGGGCCCCCATCCAGCGGCGGCTCCAGCCGCTCCAGCACCGGGTCGATGCCAACGCAGATCGGGGCGCCGGCACGCTCGATGGCGCCGGCCAACCGGTCCGCCGCGGCGCCCGGGCGGATATCGTCGCTGAGGTCGTTCATCGCCAGAGAGGATAGTGCCCGGCAGCCGGATGGCCCGCCCCCAAGCGCCAGCCCGGCGCCCGCCCGAAGCCCCGCAGACGCAAATGGAGCCGCAGTCCCCGCAACATCTCGACCTGCGCAAGACCGAAGGCCTCGAAGTCACGTGGCCCGATGGCCGCCGCTCGTTTTACCCCATCGGCTACCTCCGCAGGATGTCCCCCTCCGCGGATGCCCGCGAGCTGCGCAAGCAGATGAAGCGCAACCCGCTCACCGTGCTCCCCGCCTCTGCGGCGAAGTCGGGCGGCCCGCTGGTCGCCACCGGCGCCGAACTCGTCGGCAACTACGCCATCCGCATCACCTTCTCTGATGGCCACTCGACCGGCCTCTACTCCTGGGAATACTTGCGGAAGATCGATCCCGATGCGCCGGAGGACCCCGGGAAGGGCGCCGGAGGCGCGGGCGGCAACGCCGAGGCGGGACAGGCGTGATCGCGCTCACCTCGCCGGTCGAGGAGATCCCCGGCGTCGGCGCCGGCCTGGCGCGCCGGCTGCAAGCCGCCGGACTCACCAACGTCGGCAAGCTCATCGCCCACCTCCCCTTCCGCCACGAGCGCCACGAGGCCGAGGCGCCCATCGCCGAGATCACCCCCGGCTCGATCGTCTCCGCCCGCGGCGAGATCACCGCCACGCGCATCGCCGGCGGCTACGGCAGGAAGCGCCGCTTCGAGGCCGTGCTCCACGATGGCGCCGCCCGCCTCGACCTCGTCTGGTTCAACCAGCCTTACCTGCGCGAGCGCATCCAGCCGGGCATGCGCATCCGCGTGCAGGGCAAGGCCGCCAAGTACGGCGGGGGCATGCAGCTCACCAACCCGAAGTACGCGATGATCCGCGAAGGCGCCGAGCAGCCGGCGCCACCCCCCGGCTCGGCCCGCCTGCGCCCGGTCTATCCCGCCAGCGAGCGCATCCGCTCCGACGAGATCGAGCGGGCGCTGGAAGCCGCCCTCCCCCTCGCCCTCCCGCTGATCGAGGATCACCTGCCCGAGGATTTCCGGCGATCGAAGAAGCTGCCCGCGCTCGCCGACGCCTACCGCATGATGCACGCGCCGGAGACCGAATCCGAAGCCGCGGCCGGCCGCCGGCGCCTCGCCTATGACGAACTCCTCCTTCTCCAGCTCGGCGTGCACATGAAGCGCTGGCGCCTGCGCAAATCGCTGAAGGCGCCCGCGCTTAAGTGGTCCGAGGCGATCGACCGGCGCATCCGCGCCCGCCTCCCGTTCGACCTCACCGGCGCCCAGGACCGCGTCGTCGCCGAGATCGCAAAGGATCTGTCCCGCAGCATCCCGACCAACCGGCTCGTGCAGGGCGATGTCGGCTCCGGCAAGACGGTCGTTGCCCTCTACGCCATGCTCATGGCCGTCGCGTCGAAGCGGCAGGCGGCGATGATGGCGCCCACCGAACTCCTCGCCGAGCAGCATTTCGCCTCCCTCTCGCGCCTGCTCGAAGGATCCGATGTCCGCCTCGCCCTGCTCACCGGAACCACGCCCGCCGCCGACCGGGCCTCGATCCTCTCGCGCCTGGAGACCGGCGACATCGACATCCTCGTCGGCACCCACGCGCTGCTCACCACCGGCGTGCGTTTCGACCGCCTCGCCGTCGCCGTCATCGACGAGCAGCACCGCTTCGGCGTCGCCCAGCGGGCCCGCCTGCGCGAGAAGGGCGCCGGCGGCGGCGATGTCACGCCGCACGTGCTCGTCATGACCGCCACGCCCATCCCGCGCACCATGGCCATCGCCCTCTTCGGCGATCTCGACATCTCGACCATCGACGAACTCCCGCCCGGGCGCACGCCCATCCGCACGCGTCTCGTCCCGCCCGCCATGCGCCCCGAGGTCTACACCTATGTCCGGCGCCGGCTCGATGCCGGGGAGCAGGCGTACATCGTTGCCCCCACCATCGACCGCGGCGAGGGCACCGCCCGCAAAGTGCGCACGCTCAGGACCGCCCTCGAAGGCGGCGAGCTCGCCGGCGCCCGCCTCGCCGCGCTGCACGGCCGCCTCAAGCC
>CAYMJK010000150.1:0-2545 GCA_964390535.1 uncultured Phycisphaeraceae bacterium
GCCATCGGCGACGGGCCGGCGCGGCGGCTGCTGCTGGATCCCGGCTTGTTCGACGGGCGCACGGCGCTGGCTCTCGGCCTCGCCCACGAACTGGTCGAGGATCCGGACGAAGTTCTGCGGCGCGCGCTCCAGATTGCGCGCGCGCTGGCGGCGAAGCCGGTCGGCGGCGTGCGCGCCACCCGACGCTGGCTGGACGAACTGGAAGCGATCGACCCTGGTCCCGGCCTGGCCGTCTCCGAATCGCTGGTCGGCAGCGCCGAGTCGCGCGCGCGCCTGGAAGCGCTCGCACCCCGCGGAGGCCAGAGATGAGCGAACTCGCCCTCCTTCAGATCGACGGCGCCGCGGCGACGCTCACGCTCAACCGCCCGGATGCCCGCAACGCCCTCTCGATCGAACTGCTCGGCGCCGCGCACGCGCGCCTCGACGAACTCGACCGCCTCGACGCCGCCGCCCCCACCGTCCTCGTCGTGACCGGCGCCGGCAAATCGTTCTGCGCCGGGATGGACCTCAAGCAGATCGTCGGTGAGGCCGCCGTGGCCCGCGAACTGCTCTCCTCCCTCGCCCGCCTCTGCGACCGCCTCCGCGCCCTGCCGATCGTGACGGTCGCGAAGGTGAACGGCGCCGCGATCGGGGGCGGATGCGGGCTGAGCTGCGTCTGCGATCTGTCGCTGACGCACGCCGACGCCAGCCTCGGCTTCCCCGAGGTCGATCTCGGGCTCTGCCCGGCGGTGGTCGCTCCACATCTGGTCCGCAAGTGCGGCGCCGGGCGGGCACGTGCGATCCTGCTGCGCGGCGGCATCATGAGCGGGGCCAAGGCGCAGGAGGCGGGGATCGTGGACGCGGCGGCCCCCGATCGAGCCGGGCTCGACGCCGCGTGCGACGCCCTCGTCGAGCGTCTGACATCTGGCGGCCCTCAGGCCCTGCGGGCGACCAAGGGCTTGCTCAACGCCCTGGACGGCTCCCTCGACCCGGCGCTCGGCCAGCGTGGCGCCGCGATCTCCGCCGAGGTCGTGGCCAGTCCGGAAGCTCAGGCGAAGCTCCGCGAGAGGCTGCGATAGGCCCGGATGGGGGCCGCTGCGGCGCCTGTCGGGAATCGGATCGGGCCGGCTCGCCCTATAGTGGGCCCGGTTTTCGACGGCGCGACGGCGGGGGCGGGGCCGATCCCGGCGCCAGGGCTTATCGCGCGGACTCAAGGAGCTTGTTTGACCCCGGATCGTCTCCCAACCCAGCGACTGGAAAGCGGCGTCATCACGCTGCGCCTGGAGCAGCCGGGCCGACCGGTGGTCGTGCTCGACGCGGATCTCATGCGCCGGATCGAGGCGACCGTCGAGGCCATCCCGGCGGACGCTGCGGGGCTGATCCTCGCCTCCGCCAGCGAGCGCGTCTTCGTCGCCGGGGCCGACCTCAAGACCATCGCCGAGCGGGATGACGCCGAGTTGCGGGCCTACCTGGCCTACGGCTCGAAGGTCTTTGCCATGCTCGCCAATCTCCCCTGCCCGACCGCCGCGGCGATCCACGGGGCGGCCCTCGGCGGCGGGCTCGAGATCGCGATGCACTGCGACGGGCTGATCGGGGCGCCCGGCGCCAAGCCCTACCCCGTCGGGCTGCCGGAGGCCGGGCTTAGCATCTGCCCCGGCTGGGGCGGGACCAACCTGCTCCCGGCCCGGATGGACGCGAAATTGGCGATCGAGTTGACGGCCACTGGAAGCCCGATGAAGTTTCCGGACGCTGAGAACGCGGGCCTGTTCGACGCGGTCGCCGCGGGCGCCGATGCACTGATCAGCGCCGCAGAAGCATGGCTGCTCGCCCAGCCGCGCCCCGAGCGGGATGGCCCGCCGCGGCGCTGGATCGGCCGGCCGGAGGTGGCGTCGAGCGTGCGCGCGGGGCTGGCGGCGGCTGACCTCCCGGATACCGACGCCGCGCGCGCGGTTCGGGCGGCGGTGGAGGCGGGGCTGGACTCGGGGTGGGAGGCGGCGCTGGAAGTCGAGCAGCGCGAGCTGACGCGCCTGCGCCGCGCCCCGGCGGGCGCGGCGGCGATCGAGGCGTTCTTCAGGAAGACCGGGTAACGCAGGAAGTATTTGAGCACGCGCGGCAGACGCCCACGGGGCGATGGAGCTAGTTCGATGGCGGATCTGAAGGAAATGAAGGGCGTCTCCCAGCGCGATCGCAGGATGATCGAGGACGCCGAGACGCTGCTCGGGCCCGAGCCCTCGTCCATGGGGTTCATGAAGAACCTCTTCTGGGGTAACGTGCGCGAGGAGCTGGTCTTCCCCTATCCGGACGCCGCCGGCGCCCAGGAGAAGGCCGAGTGCGATCAGCTCCTGGCCGAGCTCGAGGATTACCTCCGGACCGAGCATCCGGCGGTCCCGATCGACCAGGAGGAGCAGATCCCGCGCAGCGTGATCGACCGCCTGTTCCGCATGGGCGTGCTCGGCATGACGATCCCGAAGCAGTTCGGCGGGCGCGGCATGGGCATCACCAGTTACAACCGCGTGCTGGAACTGATCGGCCAGTATTGCGGCTCGACAGCGGTCCTGGTCTCGGC
>CAYMJK010000151.1:0-4161 GCA_964390535.1 uncultured Phycisphaeraceae bacterium
AGACGGAGGCTGAGGCTCCGGAGGCTGAGAGTGAGACGACGCAGCCGCTGGCGCCGGCCGCGTCTGCGCCGAGCGCGCCTCCCGAGCCACCTGCCGCGGCGCCGCCTGCGCCGGAGCGGACGCGGGTGACGGCGCCCGGGCCGCCTGCGCCGATGAATGTGCCGACGCGGCCGAAGATCGTGACCGCGGGGCCGATGCTGGGGAAGAAGGAAGAGATCAAGCTCTCCGGGCCGAAGGTCGTGCGCGTTGAGGCGCCCGAACAGATCGAGGCGCCGCGGCGGCGGAGCTCGGGTGGTGGCGGGGGTGGTGGCGGCGGGGGCGGTCCGATGCCCGGCGGGCCGATGGCGCCGGGGGACGATCGCGGCCGGGGGGGCCCGGCGGGGGCCCGGCGTCGTGGGTCGTTGACGACGCGCCGGCGCGGGGGCCGGGGCGACGAGCAGCGCGTCGGCGGGGCCGGGGCGTGGCGTCAGCAGGACCTGATCGAGCGCGAGGCCCGGCTGCAGAAGTCGGGCGGATACCTGAAGAAGCGGCGCCAGAGCCTGGCGCGCAGCGCCCAGAGCGGCGAGCGAGCGCAGACGCCGGCGGAAGCGGGCGGGAAGGTAAAGATTCAGGCGCCGTTCACGATCAAGGACCTGTCGGCGGCGACGGGGATCAAGGGCGCCGAGATCGTCAAGAAGCTGTTCATGCAGGGGGTGATGGCGCAGATCAACAGCGGGATCGATGTCGAGAAGGCCCAGGAGATCATGATCGACTACGACATCGAGCTGGAGGTCACAGGCGCGAAGACGGCCGAGCAGACTGTCAGCGAATCGTTCGCGCTGCGCGAGTCGGTGGATGAGCGGCCGCGCGGGCCGGTGGTGACGATCCTCGGGCACGTTGATCACGGGAAGACATCGCTGCTGGACAAGATCCGCGACACGAAGGTTGCGGCGGGTGAGGCCGGGGGCATCACGCAGGCGACCAGCGCATTCCGGGTGCCGGTGCGGTACGGGGAGGAGAGCAAGGCGGTCGTGTTCCTGGATACGCCGGGGCACGAGGCGTTCACGGCGATGCGTGCCCGCGGGGCGCACATGACGGACATGGTGGTGCTGGTGGTGGCGGCGGATGATGGCGTCATGCCGCAGACCATCGAGTCGATCGACCACGCGAAGGCGGCGGGCGTGCCGATCATCGTGGCGCTGAACAAGATCGACAAGCCCGAGGCGACGACGGAGAACATCAACAAGATCTACGGCCAGCTTGCCGAGCACGACCTGAACCCGGCGGAGTGGGGTGGGACGACCGAGGTTGTGAAGACGAGCGCCATCAAGGGGGATGGGATCCAGGAACTGCTGGAGGTGCTGGATTACCAGGCGCAGCTGCTTGATCTGAAGGCGGACTTCGGCGGGCGGGCTCGCGGGACGGTGATCGAGGCGCGGCCGATGGAGGGCCGCGGCGCCGTCGCGAGCGTGCTGGTGCAGGATGGGGAGTTGAAGCTCGGGGACTTCATCGTCGCCGGGCGGGCGTTCGGGCGGGTGCGTGACATCACCGACGACCGTGGCGCGCGGCTGAAGAACGCGTCGCCGCCGGCGCCGGTGCAGATCTCGGGGATCGACGAGATTCCGGAGGCGGGGGACAAGTTCTATATCGTGGATTCGCTGAAGAAGGCGCAGGAGGCGGCCGAGCAGCGGCGGGCGCGCGACCGGGAGACGCAACTGGCGCAGCCGAAGGTCACGCTGGATTCGCTGTTCAGCCAGATGGCGGAGGCGGAGCTGAAGGAGATCCTGGTCGTCCTGAAGGCGGATGTGCAGGGGTCGGTGGATGTGCTGCGCAGCGAGATCGAGAAGGTTTCGACCGACGAGATCAAGGTGCGGGTGCTGCACGCGGCGGTGGGTGGCATCACCGAGAGCGATGTGCTGCTGGCGGACGCGTCGCGGGCGATCATCGTGGGGTTCAACGTGATCGCGTCGGGCAAGGCGCGGCAGCTTGCCGACCAGAAGGGCGTGGAAATCCGCAACTACGACGTGATCTATCACATCACCGAGGACCTGCGGAAGGCGGCCGAGGGGCTGCTGGAGCCGGAGCTTCGGCAGGAAGTGCTGGGGCACGCCGAGGTGCGGAAGGTGTTCAAGGTCTCGAAGGTGGGCGCGATCGCCGGGTGCTACATCACCGATGGCACGGTGGAGCGCGACGCCCTGATCCGCGTGACGCGGCAGGACATCGTGATCGAGAACGACCGGAAGCTGGAGCAGCTCAAGCGCTTCAAGGACGACGCGAAGGAGGTTCGCGCGGGGATGGAGTGCGGCATGAAGATCGTCGGGTACGACGACATCAAGGAGGGCGACATCCTCGAGTGCTACAAGAACGTCGAGGTGCGGCGGACGCTGTAGAGGAGGAAGTGGCAAAGTGGCCGAGCGAGCGGGGACCGCTAAGAGGATCGATGATCTGACTCGAGATGGGGCCTGAGCCCAGCCAGTTTGCCCCGTTGCTCCTCCCGCTGCCAGTTCGCGCCACTCCGCCAGTCCCCGCTATTCCCATGGTCATTGGCGCGTTGGAGATTGAGATCGTGGTTGCCTGGAGCGAGTCGCTCAAGGACAAGCGGCGGGTGGTGAAGTCGCTCAAGGACCGGCTGCACCGGGAGCACCTGGTGGCGGTGGCGGAGGTCGGGGGGCAGGATTCGCTGCAGATGGCGCGGGTTGCGGTGGTGTGCGTCGGGGCCGAGGGGCGGCGGGTGGGGGAGACGCTGGACCGGATCGCGCTGAAGATCGGGGAATTGCGAAACGCCGAGGCAGAGGTGGTCGGGCGCGAGGTCTTCCGGGCGGCGGATGTGCCCGAGTCGCGGCGGATGGCGCCGGATGGAGGGCTGGAGGACGAACTGCTGGCGCGCGGGGCTGACGCCCTGGATCAGGAGGACGCCGGATCGTCCGGGGGGTCGCCGGGGGGATCGTCGGGGGCGCCCGGGCCATCTGGAACATCATCGTGAGCGTGCGCAGCGACAAGGTCGGGGCGGCGATCGAGCGCGCGCTGCAGGAGGCGCTGGCGCGCGGGATCAATGATCCGCGCATCCGCGGGCTGATCACGGTGACGGGGGTGGAGGTGTCGCCGGACCTGCGGACAGCGCGGGTGCGGATCAGCGTGCTGCCGGAGTCGGCGCAGGAGCTGACGCTGCACGGGCTGCGCAGCGCCGGGGCGCGGCTGCGCCGGGACATCGGCGACGCGATCCGCATGAAGCGTCTGCCGGAGTTGCACTTCGAACTGGACGATTCGCTGAAGCGGCAGGCGCGGGTGCTGTCGGCGATTGCCCGGGCGAGGGAGGAGCGGCCCGAGGGCGCGCCCGATGACACGGAGTCAGCGCCCGATGCGGGCGAGGCGGATGCGGGCAGCGCGGGGCCCGGGGAGGCGCCGCGGTGACATCCGAGGCTGATCGGCTGGCGGCGCTGCTGGAACGCCTGGGCGCGGAGGGGGAACCGCCGTCGCGCCCGGTCCCGCCGTTCGGCGGGCCGGTCGGTGAGTTGATCTACTCGTTCCTGGTGTGGGAGGCGGGGCCGCGCCGGGCGAGTCATGCGGCGAAGCGGCTGGCGTGCTCGGTGGTGGATCCGAACGAGCTTCGGGTGTGCCTGCCGCCGGAGATGCGCGCGATGTTCGGGGCGCGGTATCCCTTGGGGATGGAGCGGGCCCGGAGGATGCGCACGGCGCTGCAGGACATCTTCGAGCGGGAGAACTGCGTGACGCTGGATCCGCTGGCGAGTCTGCCGGCGCAGGAGGCGCGGCACCATCTGCTGGCGATTCCGGGGGTGGGGCCGTTCGGTGCTGCGCGGGTGACGCTGATGGGGCTGGGGGGGCGGGCGATCCCGATCGACGGGCGCATCGCGCGGGCGCTGCGCCAGGAGGGGGCGCTGCCGGTGGATGTGCGGGCCGATGATGCGGGGGCGTGGGCGGAGCGGCATGTCTGCCCGGCGGATCTCACCGACACGTACCTGCGGCTGGAACGGTGGGCCGATGCGCCGGTCGATGGGGCGGGGGATGGCGCCGGGGATGGGGCCGGAGATGGCGGGGGCGAGTCCGACGAGGAGGGGGAGTCCGAATGAGGATGCGCCGGGCGGTGGCTGCGAGGGCGGCGGGGAGGTCGTTTGCGGGGGGGGCGGGGGTGGTCGCGGCGGGCGCGCTGCTGGTGGTGCTGTG
>CAYMJK010000152.1:0-6260 GCA_964390535.1 uncultured Phycisphaeraceae bacterium
AGAGCCAGGAGTCACACAGCGTGCCACGTATCGCAGGTATTGACATCCCGGACCGCAAGAAGGTCCTGTACGCGCTGCAGTACATCCACGGCATCGGCCCGAAGTTCGCCGCGGCGATCCTCGCCGAGGCGCAGATCGAGCCCGACACCCGGGCGAGCGACCTCACCGAGTCGCAGGTGGCCCAGATCGGCGCCATCATCGACGGGACGTATCTCGTCGAGGGCGCCCTCCGCCGCCAGACCTCGCAGAACATCCAGCGTCTGCGCGACATCCGGTCGTACCGCGGCGAGCGGCACCGCCGGGGCCTGCCCACCCGTGGGCAGCGCACCCGCTGCAACGCCCGCACGCGCAAGGGGAAGAAGAAGACCGTCGCCGGCAAGAAGGGCGTGAAGGGCTGAGGCCCCCAACGCCCCCACGCGTTCCCTCCGGCGTCACATCAGGCCAAGCGAGGATCCAGCCGGGCGCCTGAGCCCCGGATTGTGGATCCGCCAGCAGCGAGAAGGCAATGGCGAAGAAAGTCAAGAAACCGCAGCGGCGCAACGTGGTGCGCGGCATCGTTCACATCCGGGCGACGCACAACAACACCATGGTCACCATCACCGACACCAACGGGGAGACGGTGGCCTGGGATTCGGCCGGCACCATCGGCTTCAAGGGCGCCCGCAAGGCCACGCCCTTCGCCGCCACCCGCGCCGGCGAGAGCGCCGGCCACAAGGTGCGGAAGATGGGCATGTCCGAGGTCGAGGTCAAGATCCGCGGGGCAGGGGGCGGGCGTGAGGCGGCCATCAACGGCCTCGCCTCCGCCGGCCTGCGCGTCACCGCCATCGAAGACCACACGCCGGTGCCGCACAACGGCTGCCGGCCCCGCAAGCGCCGCCGCGTCTAGCGCCGGCATCGAATCATCCGCCGGCGCTTGCGCCGGCATTCAGCGGCCCCCGGGAAGAAGGGCCGCAGCGCCCGGCAGCGCTGCGGGACCGAGATCCGGGACCAGCCGACGCTCGAGAGCGACTGCCGGAATGTGAGGTAATGACCATGCGCGTTCGCTGGCGCGGACTGGAACTGCCGAGCGGTATCCAGACCGACCCCAAATTCAAGAGTGACACCTTCGGACGGTTCATCATCGAGCCCTTCGAGCGCGGCTTCGGCACCACCGTGGGCAACAGCCTGCGCCGGATCCTGCTCTCCTCGCTGGAGGGCGCCGCCGTCACCAGCGTCAAGATCAAGGGCGCCGAGCACGAGTTCACCAGCCTCCCCGGCGTCATGGAGGATGTCTCCGACATCGTCCTGAACATCAAGAGCCTGGTTGTCCGCCTCGAAGGCGACCAGCCCCGCATCATGCGCCTGGCCGCTCAGGGCCCCGGCGAGGTCACCGCCGATCTCATCGAGGCCGACACCGCCGTCACCATCCTCAACCGCGACCTCGTCATCTGTACCCTCACCGACGAGGTCGACATCGAGATGGAACTCGAGGTCGGGCGCGGCCGCGGCTACGTCCCTGCCAGCGAGCACGAGAAGCTCGCCCGCGAGGAGCAGGAGGTCGGCCTCATCCCCGTCGACGCCATCTACTCCCCCGTGCTGCGCGTGCGCTACCACGTCGAGGACACGCGCGTCGGTCAGCGCACCAACTACGACAAGCTGAGCATGGACATCTGGACCAACGGCACCACCACGCCCGAGATGGCGCTGGTCGAGGCCGCCAAGATCCTGCGCAAGCACCTCAACCCCTTCGTCCACTACTTCGAGGCCGGCGAACAGCGCGTCAGCGACGCCGCCGCCGCCGCCGCGGGCGTCGACGAGGATCTCATCCGCAAGCTCAACATGCCCCTCGCCGAGCTCGACCTCAGCGTGCGGGCCAGCAACTGTCTGGAGTCGGCCCGCATAGACACCGTCGGCCAGCTCATCGCGCAGAAGGAGTCCGAGCTGCTCAAGCTCCGCTCCTTCGGCCGCACCTCGCTGCGCGAAGTCAAGCGCAAGCTGCTCGATCTGGACCTGGATCTCGGGATGGAACTGCCCGAGGGATACGCGCCCGAGACCGCCTCCACGGGGGCCTGAGTAAGACCGGCCGGCCTTCGGGTACCCCCACCGTCCCGGGGGGCCTCGCGAACCCGGCCACAGCGGCGCCACCCGGCGCAAGAGAGCAAGTCATGCGACACCGCAAGGCAGGATTCAAGCTCAACCGGACCACGGCCCATCGCACGGCCATGCTCCGCAACATGGCCGCCAGCCTCTTCGAGCATGGCCAGATCACCACCACCATCCCCAAGGCCCGCGCGCTGCAGCCGATGGTGGAGAAGATCATCACCAAGGCCAAGCGCGGCGATCTCCACGCCCGGCGCCAGGTGATCGCCACGCTCGGCGCCGACCGCCGCGCCTTCGACTGGCTCTACGTCGGCAAGGGCGCCAGCGACGAGGAGAAGACCCGCGCCGGCGACCTGCGCGACCGGGCTGAAGCCTTCTTCGACGTGCCCTCCGGCGATGAAGTCGAGCGCAACCGCTACGGCGAGCTCCGGGCCGCCCCGAAGCTCGTCAAGCACATCTTCGAGAACGTCGCCCCGCGCTTCGCCGATCGCCCCGGCGGCTACACCCGCATCATCAAGCTCGGGTACAACCGTGTCGGCGATTCGGCCGAGCTGTGCGTCATCCAGTTCGTCGGCGCCGAGGAAGGTCCCGAGATCGGCGGCCGGCCCAGCCGCCGCCGGCGCAAGGCCGACAACCGCACCGCCTTCGCCGCCAAGCTCCGCAAGCAGCGCGACACCGCCGGCGCTGGCGCTGCCGCCCCCGCCGCTCCCGAGGCCAGTTCCGAGTCCGGCGACGGCGAGTAGAACGAGTGGGGCAGGCTTGCAGCCTCCCGACCCTTGCGCTCCCGAAGCAAATCGACCCCCCACAGGCCCGCTTCGGCGGGCCTGTTTCATTGCGCCTTGCGGCTTCCCCCGCGATCCCCCTTCGCATCCCCGCCCGGCGCCTTCACGACCCGCGATGACGCCCCCGGCGCGAGCCCCTCGACCGGCGCCGCCAGCAGCAGCAGCTCGCGCGTCCCCGTCGGGATCCCCAGCACCCGCAGCGTATCCGCCTGGTACTGCGCCACCACCCCCTCCCCCTCCGCCAGCCACACCGCCATCACCCGCCGCGCCGAGATCGGCCCCAGCGTCGCAACCGCCTCGATGTGTACACGCAGCGCGAGATGCGTCCCCGTCGGCGTCTCGACCAGTTCGCGCCCGGCGCTGGTGATCGTCCGCTGCGCTGGCAGCCGGCGCAGCCCGTCAGCGTCCGTCAGCGACACGATCAGATCCTGCTTCTGCGCTGCGCCCCCCAGCAGCGCCGGCGCGATCACCAGCCCCGGCTCGAAGCTGGCGCGCCGCCGGTTCGAGCGGTCGCTGATGCGCAGGAAACGCAGCGACGCATCCTCCGCCGTGTCTCCCTCGACCTGCTGCATCCAGCGGAACTGCGCCCCGGGCCGCGGCTTCCACCCGATGCGCAGCCGCCACGCGCCGGTCTCATCCGGCCCGTCCCGCTGCATCACCGCCTCGGCGCCTGTCGGTTCCCGGGTACGCGGATCTACCGCCACGTACCGCACCAGCCGCGGCCCGCTCATGGCGAGCGCAGCCACCGGCCCGCCGCGCTGGGGCCCCATCGGCCCCATGTCGCTCAGACGCACCGACGAGGCGCTGGGCACAGCGCACCCTGCCAGCAGGCCCAGGACCGGAATCATCACACAGCACAGGCGCAGGATTATCACGGCGTAATGTTCGATGCCCGCTTCACTCCGGGTTCATACACTTCGGCTTCATGCGCTGCTCCCCCCGCACATTCTCCGCCCCCAGCGTCCGATACGCGTGTGTCCTCGCAGCAATGGGGGCAGCAGTGGGGGCCTTCGGCCTCGCCGGTGGCTGCGCCGGCCCCGAAGGGATGCGCCCCTACATCGGCGAGGAGAGCGTTCTACGACATCTGCTCCCCCCTTCGCCCGCCGAGGCCACCGCCATGGCGACCGACCCCTACGACGCCGGCAAGCGGTACCGCGGCACGCTCGTCCTCGCGAACCAGGGGTTCGTCGACCCGACGCCGTTCCTCGAGCTGTTCGAGGCGAACATCGTTCATGATGACGCCCGCGTGCGCGCAGCCGCGGCGCGCGGCCTGGCCAATCACGGCCGCCCACGCCACGCCATGATGCTCGTCGAGCGCCTCAGCAAGGATCAGGAGGCGATCGTCCGGCGCGAGGCCGCCCGCGCCCTCCAGCGGGTCCACAACCCGCAGGCGGTCCCCGCGCTCATCGCCGCCGTCGATCACGATGTGGAACTCGATGTCGATGTCCGCCTCGAGGCCGCCTACGCCCTGGGCCAATACCCGCAGAACGCCGTCTTCGAGGCCCTCAAGAAGGCGCTGCGCGACCGCAGCCTCGCCGTCAACGTCGCCGCGGCAGAGTCGCTGCGCTACCTCACCGGCCAGGACTTCGGCGCCTCCATCGCCGCCTGGGAGCGGTGGGGCGCCCGGACCGCCGACCGCTTCGCCGGCCAGCTCGAATACCACTACCCCGTCTTCCACCGCGACCGCCGCCTCCTCGAATACATCCCCCTCGTCCCCCCCCCGCCCAACGAGCAGTCGGCGACGCCCGCCGGCCTCCCGCGCCTGGACGGGTAGCACGGGCTTCCAGCCCATGTCCCGGGCGTGCCGATTCTCCGGCTCTCGATGAAATCCGGTGACTCCGCAACCTTGCTGGAGATTTGTGGTACACTGGGGCGAATGGGGGCGCCACCGGCGGAATGGCCGCGGAGGACGACAGGAGGCGGATCATGAAGCACGACCTCGATTCTCTCTCTACAGTTTGTAGGAGATGGATTCTTGCGAGAGCCTTACTGACCGTCCTGGCGCTTGCCGGGCCGGCCTTGGGGCAGATGCAGGCGACGCTGGGGGCATGGGAGGAACTTCGCGCCGCGGATCCGAAGATCGAGGCTCTCTGGCGCGGCGAGGGGCCGGCGAGACGGGCGTGGATGGTGTATGGCAAGCCCATGATGCACGGAGCGACCGCCGCGGAGGCCGCGGAGGATTGGCTCCTGCGGTACGGCGACGTGTTCGGCGTCGAGGGCGCCGACCTGCGGCTCGAATCGGTGATGCCGCTTCGTTCGGGAAAGACGGTCTTCACGTACCGCCAGTATCTCGACGGGCTGCCGGTGTACGTATCCAAGGCCAAGATCGTCACGCTGGAGACCGAAGGCCACGACGTGGTGCTGTCGTCGTCGAGCGTCATCCTGCCCCCGCCGCAGGGATTTCCCCCGCGGGTCGTGACGGCGCCGCAAGCGATCGCCGCCGCGGCGGCCGATGAGCGCACGGAGGGCTGGGGCGCGTGGGAGTCCCGGGGCCAGACCATCATCGAGCACCATTCCGGCGCCGGGATCCCTGAGCCGCGCGCTGCGTGGGAACTGCTGGGCTTGCCGATCGAACGGCTCGGGCCGTCGATGACGGTGTTCGTGGACGCCGCGACCGCGGCGGTGCTGCGCGTGCGCGCGAACGAAGAGGCGGCGGATGTGACCGGCACGGTGACGGCGTGGGTGACGCCAGCCGCGCGCCCGGACATCATCGACTCGCGCGTGCCCTGCCCACCGTGGTGTCTCGGGGAGACGTGTCCAGAGAACCCGACGACGGAGGTGGATCTGCCCGATGTGCTCGTAGAGGCGCGCCGCGGCGGGGTGCTGCTGGACTCGACCTTCACCGACCTGAACGGGGACTACACGCTGGCAGTGACCGGGACGGATCCGGTGGATGTCACGGCATTCCTGGAGGGGCCGGGATGGGAGGTGTGGCACCTCAATCAGCCCGTCGAGGGCATGACGGAATCAGGTGTAAGTCCGAGCGGCGTCGCCGATTTCGAGTTCAATGCCTCCCGGGCGACGCTGACGACAGCGCACGCGAACGCACACTTCGAGATCGGGCGGGTGCGTCGGATATTCCGGGACCGCATTGGCCCGCACACGGGGCTGGATGGGGAACTGACCGTCTCGGTGAACAATCCGACGTCCGGCGGGACCCCGTGCGACGCGAGGGCGTTTGCCGAACAGGAGCTCCTATTCTTCACATTTGGCGAGCCGCATCCGACCATTCCGCCGGGGCCGCAGTGCGTCAATCCAGCGTATTCCCAGATCCTGGCGCACGAGTACGCCCATCACATCGAGAACAGCGTTCTCGAAATACCGATTGCATATCACGGGCTTCGCGAGGGCTACGCTGACGTGCTTGCCATTCTGGCGTACGATGAACCCGTTATGGTC
>CAYMJK010000153.1:0-3016 GCA_964390535.1 uncultured Phycisphaeraceae bacterium
AACGTCCGATACCCCCCCTCAAACCCACTGATAAAAAAATACGCCACAGCCGCCCTAGCCGCAGCCCCAAACTCATCCTCCGAAGCCCCCCGCCGCGCATACCCAATGTTCTCCCCCACCGTGCCATCGAACATGAATACATCCTGCTCGACGATGCCGAGGAGGGAGCGGTAGTCTCGGACATCGATGTTGCGGAGGTCGACGCCATCGAGGAGGATGGCGCCGCAGGTCGGGTCGTAGAAGCGGGCGATGAGGTTGATGAGGGTGGTTTTGCCGGCGCCGGAGGGGCCGACGAGGGCGATGTTTTCGCCGGGGGCGACTTCGAGAGTGATGTCGGAGAGGACATCGGGGCCGCGGTCGTCGTTGGCGGTGGTGTCGTCATCCGGGGGCGGCTCGGCGAGGCTGCGCATTCCGGGGGCGGCGCCGCGGGAGACCTGGGGGTAGCTGAACCAGACGTGGTCGATGGTGATGGCGCCGCGGACGCGGGGGCGGTGGAGGCGCTGGGCGGTTTCGGTGGATTCGAACTCGCGCTTTTCGGCGAGGAGGTCGAGGATGCGGTCGAAGCCGGCGAGCTGGTTCTGCATGTTGGTGGCGCTGGCGGCGAGTGACTCGAGGGGGCCGAGGAGGAGCATCATGTAGCCGGTGAACATGACGACATCGCCGATGGTCATCTGGCCGCGGATGACGAGGGCGCCGGCGTAGATGAGGATGGCGGCGGAGGCGGCGGGGATGAGGATCTGCCAGGCGATTTCGATGCCGCGGCTCCACCACCAGGCGAGGATTTCCTGGCGGGCCATGAAGTGCGCGCCGCGGATGAAGCGGCCGGCCTCGCCCTGCTCGCGCGCGAAGCCGCGGACGATGCGCATGCCGCCGAAGGCTTCGGTTGCGTGGGCATCTATGCCGGTGCGCGTGCGGCGGATGGCGCGGAATACGGGGCGGATGCGACCGATCCAGGCGCGGTGGGTCATCCAGATGAGGGGGAAGAGGGCCATGGCGCCGAGGAGCATGCGCCAGTCGACGATGGCCATGACGACGAGGCCGCCGATGAGGGTGATGATGGCGCGCCAGGGGTTGTAGATCATGCTGAAGATGAGCTCGGCGCCGCCGCCGGCATCTTCGCGGAGGATGCTGGCGACCCCGCCGCTCTTGAGCTGATAGACGCGGGTGAGGGGGAGGCGGACGGCGTGTTCGAAGATGCGGCGGCGGAGGTCGGCCTGGAGGCGCTTGGTGATGCGGGTGGTCTGCCAGCGGCCCCACATGCCGAAGAGGATGCCGCCGAGGGCGAGGCAGACGATGGCGCCGCCGCAGATCCAGAGGAGGCGGATCTTGAGGGCGATGACCTCGGCTTCGGTCATCTGCGCGACATTGCCGACGTCGAGGATGCGGGCGGCGAACGCCGGGAAGCCGGCGGGGCCGGGGGTGTCGGTGAGGATGTAGTCGAAGGCGACCTTGGAGATGAACGGGCCGAGGAGGGCGAGGCCGGTGGCGACGCTGAGGGTGACCAGGGAGAGGCCGACCATGTGGCGGTGGCCGCGGAGGACGCCCCAGAAGGCGGCGAAGAGCTGGAAGAAGGAGCGCGTGCGGCGGCGCTTGGGGGGGCCCTCGGGGTCGCGGGGGTCTTCGGGCTCGTACTCGGCATCGGCGCGACTCCGCTGGCGCATGCGCTGGCGGTAGTCGTCGTACCGCCGGCGGCTGGAGACGCGTCGAGCGATCATGGGGGAGTGTAGCGAAACGATGCGGCGCCGACGGGGGGCGCGGGCGTATTGGGAAGATGCGGGGAGATGTTGGGAGGTGTTGGTGGGAACACCGACCGCTCAGAGCAGCGGTCGGTGGCACAGGTCACTTGATTTCGGTGTGGGTGGTGATGCGGCCGGGGTCGTTGCGCTGGAAGGTGATGGTGATGGTGGCGCGGAGGCCGCGGAGTTCGAGGCCGGGCGGGAGGTCGCCGTCCGGCGGGATGAGAACGAATTCAGGCGGCTGGCGCGGGTTGGGGCGCTCGGGGGCGGGGGGCTCGAACCAGTCGTCGTCGGCGGCGGTCAGCTCCGGGCCGGGGGCGTGGCCGGAGGGCTTGACCGTGAAGTTGCGGTCGCGGAGTTCGGTCTTGAGGTCGTCGATGGTTTCGGGCGAGATGCCGCGCTGGTGGAGGTAGAGGAGGCCGGCGGCGAGGAACTCGGCGCGGGCGGCGCCGGTGGTGATCGAGTCGGGCGCGAGGTCGCGGACATACTCGAGCCAGGCGGATTCGAAGCTGGCGATGTCGTCGGTGCCGAAGGCGGCGCGGAAGGCCTCGGCGTGGCGCATGCCGCGGCTCATGCCCTTGAGGTAGTCGAGGAACATGCCGGCGTAGCGGCCGTTCTTCGCATTGATGAGGAAGTGGACGACGAGCCAGGACTGGGCGTACTGCAGGCCAGCGCTGCCGGCGGCGACGCGGCCGTTCCACTCGGCGCCGGTCATGGAGAGCAGTTCGTCGAACGGGATGTGCCGGCGGGTCTCGACGGCCATCTGCACGAGGCGCAGCGTGCGCTCGTCCACGAGGCCGGTGAGGAAGCGGCCTCGGAGATCCATCATGCGGCCGAAGTACTCGGCGAGACCCTCGTTGGCCCAGGGGGGGATGGTCTCGCCGATGCGCATGTGGGCGAACTGATGGAAGCCCTCGTGCTGGAGGGTGTGCAGCATGCGCTGCTCGCCCATGCCGGCCTGTGCGGCCAGGCCGGTCTCCATGCCGCGGTGGTAGAAGACGCCGGCGGTGCCCGCGCCGTTCATGCCTTTGCTTGCGAGGAAGGCGAGATACTCGTCGGCCTCGGCGTGGATGCGCAGCGGGCTCTGCCGCGGGCCGCGGAATGTGAAGCCGCGGAAGCGCCGCTCGTACTCGGCATAGACGCGATCCATGTGGCGGCCGATGCGGCGGGCCTGATCGTCCGGAAGGTCCGTGGTGATTTCGTAGTGGGCGGTTTTGAAGGTATAGGGGTCGGGAGAGGCGGGGGCGGAGAAAGCACAAAGCGAAAAGCACAAAGCACAG
>CAYMJK010000154.1:0-2983 GCA_964390535.1 uncultured Phycisphaeraceae bacterium
TCTGCTCGTCGGCAAGCTCGCCCGCGCGGACCACGTTGTCGGCGACGATGAGGCTGCCGGGACGGGAGCGATCGAGCGCCCACGCGAAGTACTCGGGGCTGTGCTCCTTGTCGGCGTCGATGAAGGTCAGATCGAACGGCCCGACGTTCTCGGCCGCGAGCTCGGCAAGCGTGTCCAGAGCGACACCGACTCGTAGATCGACAGCATTGCCGAGCCCGACGCGCTCGATGTTGGCCGTTGCCACAGCGGCGTACGCCGAGTCGGCCTCCAGGGTGATCAGGTGGCCGTCGTCGGGCAGGGCGCGCGCCAGCCAGATCGTGCTGTAGCCGCCCAGGGTCCCGAACTCCAGGATCGTCTTCGCTCCGATCGACTTCGCCAGCAGGTAGAGCAACTTCCCCTGCGGTGGAGACACCTGGATCGCGGGCAGGCCCGCCTCCTCGCTCGCTTCGAGCGCCGTGCGAAGCATCGCGTCATGCGGCGCCAGCAGGCCCTCGACGTACCGGTCGACCGCTGTCCATCGATCCTGATCCACAGTCGCTGTCTATCAACAGGACCATTGCCCCGCGTTGACCCAGCGCAAGCGCGTCGCCTCACAGGGCGGCGCTTTTGGCTCTACAATGCGATGGCGAGGGTGGGAATCGAACCCACGACACCACGATTTTCAGTCGTGTGCTCTACCAACTGAGCTACCTCGCCCCGGATGGCGGCGGAATCGCTGCCGACGGATGGAAGGCTAGATGATTCCCGTCAGCATTCGCTCAATCCTCTTAAGCTCGCTGGATGGCAGCGGCAAATCGGCGCTGCGGCGTTGCAGCTCGTCCGGATCGACGAGTCCGCAGCGCAGAGCCTCCTTGGCAAACTCCCAATCGCGCTCCCGCCCTGCCGCGCACTTGGACAGGATTAGGTCATGCGCCTCCAGGCACCAGCCTGTAGCCCCGCCGGTGTTCTCGCTGCGAACGGGCACCAGACGCTCCTCCCAGCCGGCGGGAGCCTTTGCGGTCTCCGGCCCAACCGCGTGCGCGTAGTAGCCGAAGGATGAATCGAAGTAGGAGCCGTCTCCCATGCTGCCCTCGATCTCGTCAGCCCGCTCGGGATGGTTCCGCGGATAGACATCGGCCTCTCGGGAGACGAGTAGAAACTCGGGCGCGTCGGGAAATTGCCCCAAGATCGCCTGACTGCCGACGATGACCAGTTCGCTGTCCTGGGATACATCGGCCGCGGCACGGATCACATGTTCGAGCTCAGCCCTCCGCATGCCTAACGCACCAGCTCGATGACCCGGCGGCGCTCTTGCTCGTTGAGGGCGCCGGCGAAGGGGGAGTTCTGGCGTAGATCTCGGCCATCCTGGCTGTCCTCGGTGATCCGGTCGGCGATGGCATCGGGTGGCAGGGCGAGGACCTGCTGCCAGCGATCGGCGTAGAGGGGACTCAGGTGGCCCTCGGCCGCGAGACGGGCGACGCGGGCCCTCGCCTCCTCAATAGCTCGACCGTCGAGACGGTCCGCGACCAGCCGGTGGTACGCCAGCGCACGGCGGTTGGCCGTCCGATGGTCTTGTGGAGCGCGCCCTTTCCGGCCTCCCGGTTCCGGAGCGACGTCGAGCTCATCCGCGGCGGCGCGGCGTTCGCCGAGCGCGCTAGCCAGTGGGTGGCGGGTGATTCCCTTGCTCTTCAACCTGCCGATCGCCTCGAGCAACTCGACCACGAACCGGAGGGGAACCTCGTGGCGGCCCCGCGACGTGACGACGATCGGTATCTGGCCTGCACCCACCCACCGATCGAAGGCGGTCTGGCTGACGCCCAGAAGACGGCTGGCGCGCGACCGAGAAAGGGTCGGTCCGGCGCGCGTTTCGAGGTCGCGACGGACCGGCCCGACGTCCTCCGCCGCACCGGGCAGGCGTTCGGCCCGGCGCAGCCGGACAATGCCGTCCACGAGCTTCGTGGTCTCCTCGACGCTCGCCATCGCGCCCATTCTAGCTTATGTTGAGGAAAAGTGCCTAATTTTCTAAATATACGAGGGGTGCTCGGACTGGCTGCCCTGACAGCTGCCGCTTTGGCTCTTTCCGGCGGAACGCGTACAGATCCGCCATTGCCAAGCGGTTTCCCGGGCGTGAAGCCCTCGTTCCTCCTCAATGGGTCTGTTGGAGGAGCGGGTGAGGCGGCAGCCAGGCGCGAGCGGCGGTGGCTAGCCCGAGCGCGGCCGCTGGGCGAGGGGGCGCCACGCTGGGCGGGGCGGATGTACGAGCGGTCGCTGCTGGTGCTGCGGGCGCTGACCGACCCGCGCAGCGGGGCGTCGGTTGCGGGAGCCCCTGCGGGGTGGGCCTACGTGTGGCCGCGCGACGCGGGCACGGCGGCGATCGCCTTCGCCGCCGCCGGCTACCGGGGCGAGGCGCGGCGGGTCGCTCGCTTCCTGCTCGGCCTCGATCTCGACGCCGCCGCCCGGTTCCGCGGAACCGGCGAGCCGGCGCCCGGGCGGGACGCCCAGGGGGACGCGGCCGGATGGGTGCGGGTAGCCGCCCGGGCCGCCAGCCTCAGTCAGACGGTCAAGCAAGGCCCGTGGCGCGACCGCGCCGACTTCCAGGAGAAATCCTCCGGCGACTACCTCGGCAACGCCCTCGCCACCCAGGGCCCCGCTGTTCCTTTTCCTCCTCATCGAGGGGAAAGGAACAGCGGAAGCGGGTTGGGCGGGTTCTTGTCCGGCAAGGGGCTGACGCGCGTCGAGGGCGATCCGAACTCGGGATGGGACTCTGCGGCGGCCTGGGGAGTGCGCCCCTTCGCCCAACCGCAGATCGTGCCGGCAATCCGGCACACCCTGCGTCGGATTGCCGCCGGCAGCGGTCGCTTCGGGATCCTCCCCTCCGAGAACTGGGACGGCGGCGAGGACCCCTGGACCGCCCCGACCGCGTGGACTGCCTGGGGCCTCGCCGCCCTCTCGCGGGACGCGGCGGCGCGCGGCGGCCTGGCCACGGCCGGGGTCGATCGGCGGG
>CAYMJK010000155.1:0-2989 GCA_964390535.1 uncultured Phycisphaeraceae bacterium
CGCACGCTCCCCTACCGCACCAAGGACAACCGCATCAGCGGCGCCGTCATCACCCTCACCGACATCACCGAACGCCGCCAGATGGAGCAGCGACTCCGCGACGCCCTCCATTACGCCGAGAAGATCGTCGACACTGTCCGCCAGCCCATCCTCGTCCTCGATCACGAGCTGCGCGTCGCCTCCACCAACGCCGCCTTCTGCAACACGTTCAAGCTCGATTGCGATGATGTCATCGGCCGGCTCGTCTACGAGGTCGCCGACGGCGACTGGGACATCCCCGAGCTCCGGCGCCTCCTGGAGCGCATCCTCCCGGAGAACGAGTCGCTCGAGGGATTCGAATTCACCCAGAACTTCCGCAGGCTCGGCCCCCGCACCATGCTGCTCAACGCCTGCCGCGTGGACGGGGTGCAGTTCGTCCTCCTCGCCATCGAGGATGTCACCGAGCGCCGCCGTTTTCAGGAGGATCAACGGGTTCTCCTGCGTGAGCTCGCCCATCGCGTGAAGAACGCCCTCCTCACCGCCCAGACCATCGCCCTCCAGTCCGCCCGCCAGGCCCGCTCGCTGGACGACTTCATTGCCGGCTTCGAAGGCCGCCTCAGCTCCATGGCCAAGGCCTACGACCTGCTCTCGCGGCGGCGCTGGGAAGGCGTCGACCTCCGCCAGTTGCTCGATGTCGAGCTGACGCCCTACTGCGGACCGGGCGGCCCCAGGCGCCAGCTCGCCGGCCCGCCCGTCCACCTCAACGCCGAGTCGGCCCTCGCCCTCCAGCTCGTCCTGCACGAGCTCGCCACCAACGCCGCGAAGTACGGCGCCCTCTCCACCCCCGCCGGGCGCCTGCGCGTCCGCTGGGACACCGACGACAGCGCCGACCCCACCCTCTGGCTGCGCTGGGCCGAGCGCGGCGGCCCGCCCGTGGCGCCCCCGGCCGAGTCCGGCTTCGGCTCGCAACTCGTCAAGCTCACCGTCGAATACGACCTCCGCGGCGAATACGAGCCCACCTACACCCCCAAGGGCTTCCGCTGCGAGATCACCGTTCCCTGGGAGAAGGAGCCGCGCGAGCCCGGCTCGCGCAGCATCGAACCGGAGGCGACGCCATGAACGCTTCCGGCCCCCCCGACCCCACCCCCCACTCGACCCCCGACCTCGCCGGCCTGCGCATCCTCGTCGTCGAGGATGTCGGCGTCATCGCCATGGAGGTCAAGCGCATGCTCGAAGGGCTCCACTGCGCTGTCGTCGGCCCCGAGCCCACGCTCGCCCGCGGCCTGCGCGCGGCAACCGGCGAAGCCCTCGATGGCGCCCTGCTCGATGTCAACCTCGCCGGCCACCTCTCCTATCCCATCGCCGAGGAACTCGGCCGCCGCGGCATCCCATTCATCTTCGTCTCCGGGTACGGCGCCGACAACCTCGACGAGCGCTTCCGCGACCACCCCATGCTGGAGAAGCCGTTCACGCAGGAGCAGGTCGCCAGTGCGGTCGAACGCTTCCTGCCCGCCACCGCCCGCGACCGCGACTGATCGCAGGTGGCGCCCGTGTCATCAGTGTGATCCTGCCCCTACGCGGGCGGCGCCTCCTCCAGCGTCGCCTCCACCGCGCGGTCGAACCCCTGCGCCAGGCGCTCCGCCATCGCCCGCTCCTCGGTCAGGATGCGGTCGCACATCCGCTGCGTCTCGACGTCCCCCGTGCGCCCCGCCGACCGCCGCAGCAACTCATATCCCGCGATCTCAAGGTGCTCGAAGGCGTACGCGAACGCCGCCAGCTTCGCCGGCGTGTCCGACTGCGCTGCAAAGAACACGCTCCAGTTCAACCCGCCCATGCCCATCACGGCGTCCTTGAACGCCGATGGCCGCCCCCCCAGCGCCTCTAGCCGGGCTTCGATCAGCGCCGCCTGCGCCCGGCTCTCCTCCAGATGCTCACGGTAGATGCGCCCGAGCTCCGGATCGCCGCCCATCGACGTGCTCTTCTCCAGCAGCGCCTCGCTCTGTCGCTCCAGCGCGTGTGCTTCGGCCAGGTGCTTGCGAATCTCCTCGTCCATCCGGTCCCGCGCCGTCTCCCCGTGTGACGCCTCCTCCGCCCCGTCGAAGCGGCCTTCCAGCCGCTCCATCATCGCCCGTTCCTCGGCGCCGACTGCGCGCGCAACCTCGACCGTCGCCTCGTCCCCCGCCCGGCGGGCAATCCGCTCCAGCAGGGCATACCCCGCCCACTCCATCGCCTCATACGAGTACGCGTGCGCCACCAGCCGCCCCGGCGTCTCCGGCAGGGCCCGCGCAAACAGCAGAAACCCCTTCCCCCCCAGCTTCATCACGGCGTCCTTGATCGCCGACGGCTCGCCTCCCCGCGCCTCCAGCCGCGCCCGCACACGCTCCGCCTGCCGCTGCGTCTCGATGTGATGCTGCCGGAAATCCTCCGCGATCCACGGGTCCCGCGCAATCTCCGGCGCCGAGACGAGCTGCGCCAGCGCCTGCTGCTCCACCGAGTACATGTCGCTCAAGAACCGAACCAACTCCTCCTCGACCGCCCGGCCCATGTCCAGTCCTCCGCGTCCCGCTCCGATTGATTCACGCTCCGACTCACATTCATCGTTTCACATTCATTCCACTCACGGCGTCATCACCACCTTGAAGCACTCGTCCTGGTTGTTCTTGAACTCCGCGTACGCCTCCGGGGCGTCATCCAGCCGAACCCGGTGGCTGATGATCACCGACGGATCGATCTCCTCCCGCTCGATCCGCTCCAGCAGCGGCCGCATGTGCCGGTGCACGTGCGTCTGCCCAGTCCGCAGCGTCAGCCCCTTCCCGAAGATCGCCCCGATCGGAAACTTGTCCGCAAACCCGCCGTACACGCCCGGGATCGAAACCGTCCCACCCTTGCGGCAGCAGCGCACGATCTGCCGCAGCGCGTGGATCCGGTCGGTCGCCATCATCGTCGCAACCTTCACCCGGTCATAGAAGTTGTCGAGCGTCGCCCCGTGCGCCTCCAGCCCCACGGCATC
>CAYMJK010000156.1:0-2625 GCA_964390535.1 uncultured Phycisphaeraceae bacterium
GCGCCCCGCACCGGTCTACGTGCCGCGCGTGCCGGGAGCGTCCGATGCGCCTTCGACCGCGCTGGAGGCGTCGCTGGAGGGCTTCTGGCGCTCGCCGCGGCCGGCCGAAGTCGATCTCTCGCTGCGGGCGCCCGAAGTTTCGCACCCGCTGCTGCGCCGGCTCGGCCCGAGCCCGTTCGAGAACGGGAAGTTCCCGCTTGTGGGGCTGCTGGCATCGTGCTATGAGCACATCAGCGAGGTGACGCTGGCGGGCGGGGAGAACGGCGCAGACGGCGCGGACGAAGATACGAGCGACGAGTAACGCTCGAACAGGACCTATAGGTCGTATAGGTCTTATGGATCGACCGCCCGACTACGAAACGACACACCGTTACTCCTCCGGCGCAAACTCCTCGCTCAGCTTCTCCACGCCGCGCCAGGTCTGCAGCGTTGCCGCGGCGGTGAGTTCGATCATCAGACCGCTCAGAAGCAGCGCCGCGAGGGCGGCGGATCCGCGGGTGGTCCATGGCTCGATGACGCCCATCGCCAGCAGCGCCAGCGCGCCGAGCGCCTGCATCAGGCCGACGCCGGCGCAGAGCGCCGCCAGCGCCGTCGCCATCGGCCGCCGGCGCCCGCGCATCGCGACCATGCCCAGCCACGCCCCGAGCAACTGACCGGCGCCGGCGAGCAGCCCGAGAATCGCGATCGCACCGATGGTGCGCCACGAGCCGCCGAGCTCGGCAAGGGCGATCTGCCCCGCGCCAAACGCCACCGCCCCCGGCGCGCCGATCACGAGCAGGAACTCCCGCGCCACAGCGCGCATCTGGGCGCCCGGCGGCCCGGCCCATCCCGCGAGCCAGCCGAGCCCGACTGCGCCCGCCGGCAGAACCAGCGCCCACGGACGACCACCCGCCGTCTCCAGGGCCGCGCCGGCCATCAGCAGGGCCGAGACGAGCAGGCAGAAGAGGGCGAGGCGATCGGGCGCCTCCCCGATGCGCGGACGCCGGCGCATCCGGAGCGGCCCGAGCAGGCTCCCGGCGCCGAAAGCCCCCCCCACCGCGATCGCCGGCCCGAGTTCGAGCCCGGCGCCCCAGCGCAGGGCTGCCGCGGCAAGCAGCGCCGGCATGAGCGACATGGCGGCGCCGGGCAGCGCGAATTGCGCCGCCTCCGGCCGGCGCCCGGGCCAGGCAAGGCGCGCAAAGCTGCTCCGGCGGGTGCGGGCCCAGGCGGCGAGGGCAAGGGCGACGCTGAGGACCAGCAGGGCGAGCCACGCCCGGGCATCCAGTTCCCGCTGGCGAGCCTCGGCCGCGCGGCGCACGGCGGGATCTCCATCGCGGCGCAGCTCGCGGGCGCGGGCGCTGACGGCCTCGGTCCCGGCGCCGCCGGCCTGCATCGCAAGCAGTTCGCGCTGATGCTCCTGGCGCTCGTCGGCGAGGGCCCGCTGGGCCTCGGGGTTGCCGCGGAGGTAGCGCCACGAGAGATCCGGCGCAGCGCGCCACGCGACGGCTGGCCCGAGCAGCACGCCAGCGAGGATCCCCCCCGCGACTGCCGCCGCGGGCGCGCCGCCGGGAATGCGCGCCGCCCGGATCAGCAGCGCCAGCGCTGCGGCGAGGCCGAAGAGAGCGCCGACGCCGACGATGGCGGGGATGAGAGCCGCGGTCACGGGGCACTGTATCCGAACCGAATCGGACGGCCCGCACAACTGGCCGATCAGAAGCCATAGGTGGGGTAGGACAACCACTCGCCGAAACGCCGCGGCCCGAGGATCAGCGCTGCCACGGCGGGAGGCGTCAGAAAGGCGATCACGAGCACCACCAGCGCTATGGCCCACGCCGGCCGCAGCCGCAGATAGTCGCGGGCGAAGCAGAACCAGTAGAGCCAGAGCCAGAAGATGCCGATCACCGCGATCGCGAGTTCGGCCACGCCGGTCCAGATCGCAGGGGGCCCGGGCGCTGGCGACCACCGGTTCGAGGCCCCGATCGCGTGGGGAATGGAGATGCAGACGACGACCGCTGCGCTGCCCGCAAGCGCATACGCCGCGCCGCGCAGAATATGAAGGCGGCGGATGCGGGCCCGACGGAACGAATCCGGCAGCAGCAGCAGAGCCAGAGGCGCCGCCACGAGCGCGCCGATCGCCATCATCTCGGCGCGGCCGAGCCCGGGGGGTGCGAAGGCGGCGCCCCATGCCCCGCCGTAGCCACGATCGGCGAACGACCACACACCGGCGCGCAACCCCGTCTTCCACGGCGGCTCGACGTTGATCCCCTGGCTGCGCATCCACCCGGCGACATCGCCGGCGGCGAGATACGTCTCCCACCCGTGGGCGGCGCCGTGCGCAACATGGGCGATGGCGTACATCGCCAGGACGAAGACCGCGAGGCGCCGCGGGCGAATCCCGTGCTCCATCCGGATGCGGCGCCAGAACCGCCAGGGCGCGATGGCGATTATCCAGGTCGTGATCAGCCGGCGCAGCAGTTCCGACCGGGCGTGCTCGAACGACCACGTCGGCGTCGTCAGCGCCGGGTTCAGCACATCCCCCCACCAGAAATCAAGCCCGCACTCGCTGCAGACGCCCCTCATCGCGCAGCGATCGGTCCACGCGGCGGCGACGCCGGACTGGTCGTAGCCGCAGCGCGGGCAGGAGGG
>CAYMJK010000157.1:0-4501 GCA_964390535.1 uncultured Phycisphaeraceae bacterium
GTGTGCGCGTACAGATGCGGCGGCTCGAACTCGATCACTTCCCCGACCGCCCCCGTGTATTTGCCGCTCGCCGTGCGCATGCGCATCGGCGCCCCCACTGCGAGCCCCGGCGTGTGCAACTGCATGTTGAAGAAGGCGCCCTGCGGCTCGTCGGTCTTCGTGATCTCGCGCCATACGGCCTCGATCGTGCCCCTGATGTGTACCTTGAACACTGCGCGCTCGGTCTCACCCATTGCCTGTTTCCCCTTCGTGCTCTTCGTGGTCATGCGGCCGGCGCTCTCGCGCCGCCCGGTCGGCCTGCTCCTCGACGGCGTACTTGATCCGCAATGCCCGGCTGGCCCAGTAGCGGCTGAATTCCGTCGTCCAGCGGTCGTAGATCATCTGGATCGGCGCCGCGTTGAAGTACAGCCGGCGCGTCCGCCCCTCCTTCTCCGAGTGCAGCAGCCCCGCCTCCTCCAGCGCGCGCAGGTGCTTCATCACCGCGATGCGGCTGATCGGGAAGTGGGCGGCGACGTCGTTCACGCTGCATCCGGGGGTGGCCTTCACGATGTCCAGCATCCGCCTCCGTGCGGCGTGCCCGAGCGCCTGAAAGAGGGCGTCCATGGACTCAGGCGTCATGTAACTCACAGGTTACCTATTGGATCGCTCGCTGTCAACCCCGCGGGTCCATTTCGCCCCCTTTTCGCGGGCCACACTCCGACCTAGACTCTCCGCCAGCCCCACCGGAGCCCAGCGATGAAGAAGGACGGCCATCCCAAGTATTACCCGAACTGCAAGGTCTACCACAACGGCGAGGTGGTCATGACCGTCGGCGCCACCGTGCCGGAACTGCACGTGGAGGTCTGGTCGGGGACGCACCCGTTCTTCACGGGCAAGCAGGCCTTCGTGGATGCCGCGGGACGCGTCGAAAAGTTCCAGCGGAAATTCGGCGGCAACTACTTCCAGGGCAAGAAGAAGTAGGCCGCTGGCGGCAAGCCCGAAGGCGGTCCAGGGCCCTTCTGAGGGCCTTTTCCTTGCGCCGATCGTCTTTCATCCGTTGTCCCGCATGAATGGATGAATAGACTCTCTCATGGCCACCAGACTGCTCCAGGAATTCGACCGGCGCATCCTCGTCCTCGACGGGGCGATGGGCACCTCGATCCACGATCGCGACCTCGACATCGAGAAGGACTACTGGGGGTGCGAGAACTGCACCGACGTCCTCGCCCTGAGCCGCCCGGACGTCATCCAGGAGATCCACGAGACCTTCCTGGAGGCGGGGGCGGATGCCGTCGAGACTGACAGCTTCGGCGGCGCCCGGCACACGCTGGGCGAGTTCGACCTCCAGGACAAGTGCTTCGAGCTGAACAAGGCCGCGGCCGAGATCGCCCGCCGGGCGGTGGAAAAGTTCCACACGGCCGAGCGCCCGCGGTTCGCCTTCGGGTCGATGGGCCCCGGCACGAAGCTCGTCTCGCTCGGGCAGATCTCGTGGGATGACATGCTCGCGAGCTACACCGAACAGGTGCGCGGGCTGCTCGCCGGCGGCGTGGACGCCCTGCTGATCGAGACCTGCCAGGACCTGCTGCAGGTCAAGTGCGTTATCAACGCCTGCCTCGGCGCCCTCGCGGAGGCGGGAAAGACGCCGCAGGATGTCCCGATCCTGGTGAACATTACGATCGAGACCACCGGCACGATGCTGCTGGGCACGACGATCGAGGGCGCCGTGACGGCGCTGGCGCCCTATCCGATCACCTCCCTCGGGCTCAACTGCGCCACCGGCCCGGCGGAAATGGCCGAGCACATGGGCCACCTCGGTCAGCACTGGGGCATCGGGCGCACCGCCGGGCGGCACGTCGCGTGCGTGCCCAACGCCGGGCTGCCTGCGCTGGTGGAGGGACGGACCGAATACCCGCTGAAGCCGCAGCCATTCGTGGACGCCCTCGAGAAGTTCATGCAGCGCCACGGGGTGCGGCTGGTCGGCGGGTGCTGCGGCACGACGCCCGAGCACATCCGGCTGCTCGCCGAGCGGGTCGCCGAGATCAACCAGGATCTCCCCGCGCTGCCAGAGAAGACCCCGCCCGCGCCTGCGGCAACCTCCCTATATGGCCCGACCGAGTACCGCCAGGACGCCTCGTTCCTGATCGTCGGCGAACGGTGCAACTCGAGCGGGTCGCGGAAGTTCAAGGGATTGCTCGAGAACGAGGACTGGGACGGGATGGTCTCGCTCGCCCGCGAGCAGGTGAAGCGCGAGGGCGCCCACGTGCTGGATCTCAATGTCGACTACGCGGGCCGCGACAACGCGGCGGACATGAGCGAGCTCGCCAGCCGCATCGCGCGGCAGGTGGACGCGCCGCTCATGATGGACTCGACGCAGATCGCCACGGTCGAGGCGGGCTTGAAGCGGGCCGGCGGCAAGTGCGTGATCAACAGCGCCAACTTCGAGGATGGCGAGGAGAAGTTCGACGAGATCTGCCGCCTCGCGAAGACCTACGGCGCCGCCCTGATCATCGGGTCCATCGACGAGGATCAGGAGGCGGCCATGGCCCGCACCGCCGACCGCAAGCTCGAGATCGCCATGCGCGGCCTCAAGCGGGCGGTCGAAGTGCACGGTATGCACCCGTCGGATGTCTTCTTCGATCCGCTGGTGCTGCCGATCTCGACCGGAATGGATGCCGACCGGCGCAGCGCCATCGAGCTGATCGAAGGTGTGCGCCGGATCTCGGAGGCCGCGCCGGAGAGCCAGATCGTGGTCGGGCTGAGCAACGTGAGCTTCGGGCTCAAGCCGGCAGCCCGCGTGGCCCTGAACTCCGCCCTGCTGCACGAACTGCTGGAGGCCGGCCTGACCGGCGCGATCGTGCACGCCGGGAAGATCCTGCCGCGGAACAAGATCTCCGACGACCAGTGGAAGGCGTCGCTGGACCTCATCTACGACCGCCGGGCCGAGTCCCGCGGCGGGACGGGGCTGCCCGAGGGCGTAACGGACGAGGATTTCGATCCGCTGCAGGCCCTGATCGACGTCTTCAAGGATGTCAGCGCCGGCGCCACCGCCGCGCCGAAGGCCGAAGACATGACGCTGGAGGAGCGGCTGCGCCACCACATCATCGATGGCGAACGCGAGAGCCTGCACGAGACGCTGGATGCGGCGATGAAGCAGTACGCCCCGCTGGCGATCATCAACGATCACCTGCTTGACGGGATGAAGGTCGTCGGCGAGCGCTTCGGCGCCGGGGAGATGCAGTTGCCGTTCGTGCTGCAGAGCGCTGAGGTCATGAAGATGGCCGTGGCGCACCTGCAGCCGCACATGGAGAGGAAGTCGGGCGAGACCAAGGGCACGATCGTGCTGGCGACGGTGAAGGGGGATGTGCACGACATCGGCAAGAACCTCGTCGACATCATCCTGACCAACAACGGGTACACCGTCTACAACCTCGGCATCAAGCAGCCGATCTCCAGCATCATCGAGAAGTGGCGCGAGACCCAGGCGGACGCCATCGGGCTCTCCGGGCTGCTGGTCAAGAGCGTGAACGTGATGGAGGACAATCTCAAGGAACTCAACGAGCTGAAGATCGAGGTTCCGGTGATTCTCGGCGGCGCGGCCCTCAGCCGGCACTACTGCGAGGGGCGCCTGCGCGGGCTGTACGATGGCAAGCTGCTGTACGGCAAGGACGCCTTCGACGGCCTGCGGATCATGGACCACGTTGCCGGCGGCCGGCTGGCCGCGCTGGATGCCGAGATCGAGGACCGGCTGTCGAAGCGATCGCAGGCCGAGGAGGTCATTGCCCGCAGCAAGGCGAAGCGGGCCGAGCGCGTGGAAGCGTTCGAGGCGTCCAAGGCGGACGGCGATGGCGCCGCGGTGGCGGCAGCCCGGGTTCGCAGCGAGGTCGCGACCGATGTCGAGATCCCCGCGCCCCCCTTCTGGGGCTCGCGGGCCATCGAGCAGCTGGACCTCGACGAGATCTATCCCTTCATCAACCTCACAGCCCTCTTCCGCGGGCAGTGGCAGTACAAGAAGGGGAAGATGTCGGAGGCGGATTACGAGGCGACGATCGAGGAGAAGGCGAAGCCGATCTTCGAGGACCTCAAGACCCGCTGCCGCGATGAGAAGATTCTGCAGCCGGCCGTCGTCTACGGCTACTTCCCCTGCCAGTCCGATGGCGACGACCTGATCATCTACGACCCGCAGGACCACGTGAAGGAGATCGAGCGCTTCCGCTTCCCGCGCCAGGAGGGGCGCAAGCGCCTATGCATCAGCGACTTCTTCCGCCCGGTCGAGTCCGGCGAGATGGATGTGCTTCCGATGCACTGCGTCACGATGGGCGCCCGGGCGAGCGAGGAGACGAAGAAGCTGTTCGATACCGATCGCTACAGCGAGTATCTCTATCTGCACGGGATGAGCGTGGAATCCGCCGAAGCCCTCGCCGAGCTCTGGCACAAGCGCATCCGGCAGGAACTCGGCATTGCGGGCGAGGACAGCCCACGCGTCAAGGAACTCTTCCAGCAGAAGTACCGCGGCAGCCGCTAC
>CAYMJK010000158.1:0-9641 GCA_964390535.1 uncultured Phycisphaeraceae bacterium
CAAGAAGCGGCTGCTGGCCCACCTGCTCACGCACGAGGAGCCGGCCCTGACGCTGGTGTTCTGCCGGCTGAAGCGCACCGTGGATGAGCTGGCCCGCTATCTCGCGGGCAAGGGCATCGAGGCCCACGCGATGCACGGCGATCTGCCGCAGAGCAAGCGCAACAGCGTGATGAAGGCGTTCCGCGGCGGCGATCTGAAAGTCATCCTCGCCTCCGATCTGGCCAGCCGCGGGATCGATGTCGAGGGCATCAGCCACGTCATCAACTACGACCTGCCCGAGGACATCGAGCTGTACATCCACCGGATCGGGCGCACCGCCCGCGCCGGCCGTGGCGGCGTCGCATGGAGCCTGGTGACGCCCGAGCAGGGGCAGCTCTTGACCGACATCGAGCTGCGCATCAACGCCGAGATCCCGAAGATGGAGTACCCGGACTTCAAGCCCGGGCCCGTCCCGGCGGACGCGGCGGCGCGGATCGAGGCGGATCGCCAGCGGGTCGAGCAGTTGCGGTCGCAGAGCCGGTTCAAGCCGATGAGCACAACGCCGGATGTCAAGGACGCCACCGACGAGGCGAAGTTCCCCGGCGGCGTGGCGCCGACGAAGATGCCGCCGCGGACGCTGGGCGGGCGCGTGCGGTCGCGGCGTCGCTGATCGATCGTCCGCGAATACCAATTGCAGATTCGCCACCGACCACGTAAAGCCGTGGTCGGTGGCGCGTTATGATGGGGCATGACGATTTCCGCCGAATCCCGCGGGCGCCACCGTGCGTGGCTTGCGCAGCTCACGCAGATTCCGACCGCCGCGGGGCGCGAGGGGCGGGTCATCGACTGGGTGCGGCGGTGGGTCGCCGAGCGCGACGGGCTGGAGATCGCCGCCGACACGCATGGCAATCTCACCATCGCGGCGCCGGCGCCGTGGACCACGGGGACCGACCGGGCCGCGGATCCGCCCGTCTACTTCACGGCCCATCTCGATCATCCGGCCGTCGTCGTCGAGCGCGTGATCGGGCCGCAGACGCTTCAGCTTGCCTTCCGCGGCGGCGTCATGGACGACTACTTCGAGGAGGCGCGGGTCGTCATCCACACGGCGGGTGGCGCTCGGCTCGGGGCGACGCTGGCCGGCAAGGCCGAGGTCGGCTGCTCGCTGTTCAAGAGCTACCTCGCCGAACTGGATGATGGCGCCGATACCGACGAGATCACCACCGCTGACATCGCCACGTGGGAGCTTCCGGGGGCCGAGGAGATCGATGGGGTCTTTCATACCGCCGCCTGCGACGATCTTGCCGCGGCGGCGGCAGCGCTGGCGGCGCTGGATGAACTGCGCGCGCGTCACGGCGCGGGCGAGCCGGTCGCGGATGTGCGCATCCTCCTGACCCGGGCTGAGGAGATCGGCTTTCTCGGCGCCATCGGGGCGTGCCGCGAGCAGACCATGCCCAGGAACGCCCGCGTCATCGCGCTGGAGAACAGTCGCAGCTTCGACGATTCGCCCATCGGGGGCGGGCCGATCGTGCGCGTCGGCGACCGGCTGAGCATCTTCAGCCCCGGCCTCACCGCTGCCGTTGCGCAGCGGGCCGAGGATGTCGCCGGGGGGCCGTCGCTTCCGACCGCAGCGGAGAAGATGACCGATCTGCCGAAGTGGAAGTGGCAGCGGAAGCTCATGGCGGGGGGCGCCTGCGAGGCGACGGTCTTCTGCAACGCCGGGTACGAGTCCACCTGCGTCTGTCTCCCGCTGGGCAACTACCACAACATGGCCGACCTCGCCGCGGTGCAGGCGGGCGCCCACACCGGCCGGCCGCGGGTGGGGCGTGAGTTCATCAGCCTGAGCGACTACGACGGACTGATCGACCTGCTCGTCGCCTGCGGCGAGAAGCTCACCCCCGGGGGCGCGATGGGCGAGCGCATCGAGAAACTCTGGATGGAGCGGGCGTTCGTGCTGGGCGAGTGAGGGTTTTTATCCGTCATCGGCTGGCGCCCGCCCCTCGGATCGTACTCGAAGCTGTTTCACCGCGGTCAGCGCTGCGGCTGTCAGCACCGGCGCCAGCACCGCCCCCACAACGCCCCAGACCAACGCCCAGAAGAGCAGCGACGCGAGCACAACAAACGGCGAGAGCTCCAGGAAGTCCGCCTGCAGCAGCGGCTCCAGCAGGTTGCCCGCGACGATCTCGATCACGACCAATCCGGCCGCCACGAGCATCGCCTCGCCGAACCCGAGTTCCACCAGGGCGAGAACAGTCGGGGGGATCGCCGACAGGAGGGCGCCGATGTTCGGAACGAAGTTGAGCAGGAATGTCAAGCCGCCCCAGACGAACGCCAGCGGCACGCCCATCACCCAGAGCCACAGCCCGGTGGCAACGCCCGACGCCACTCCAGTGATCGCCTTTGCCAGCAGATAGCGGCGAAGCTGCGCGCTCCACTGCGAAGTCAGCGACAGGGCGTAGGCCGAGCGCGGGGCGTTGCGCCACGAGGCCACCCACGCCTCCCAGCGCGGGGCCTCCCACAGCGCAAGGGCGCAGAAGGCGAAGGCGAAACTGATCGCCACCGCCGCGTTGAACAGCGTTCCGAGCCCGCCGGTGATGACGCCAACGGCGCGATCGAGCATCCCCCCAGGCAACTCAGCCTGCGAAGGGGCCGGCGCCTCCGCCTCGCCCGGTTCGCTGTCGCCCGCGGGGGGTTGCGCCTCCTGGTCGTCCTCGTCGTTGACGGCGCCTCCCGGCATCAACTGCTCGGGCACGCCCCTGTCTACCAGCCAGGAGCGCGCCTCCTCCAGTCGCTCGACCGCCCGCTCCGGCGAGAACGATTCGGCGCGGTTCATCACCTGCTGGCCCGCGAACCACATGAACCCGCCGAGCACCGCGACGACCAGCACCGGCAGGACCATCGTGATCAGCGTCGCCAGCCACCGCCACATCACCCGGGCGAGCCGGGCCGTCACTGGCGCCAGCAGCATCGCCATGACGAGGCCGAGCACGATCGGCAGAAAGACCACCGCCGCCGCGCGCAGGGCCGCGATCAGCAGCAGGATCGCGGCCAGCAGGATCCACCATTGCGAGGCGGCCCGCAGACTCGTCCGAAGCGACGGCGCCGGATCGTTGCGGGTCTCTTGCCTCTCTCCCAAGGCGCCTCCCGTGCTGTGCGCGCAGCGGTTGCGATCCAGTGACTGCGATCCATGGATGATTGCAACGGCGCCCCGGCCCCCGCATACGGGCAAGTTCCCAGTCGCAGCGCCGGCTCTTGCTGCGGGGGGCGCCACAGCTATCGTGACCTTGAACGAGTCCTTAGAGCGCTGCCAACACTTACGGAACCCGGAGCGGGCGCCATGAAACGGCGATCATCTCGACACGCGCCCTGCCGCGATGGAGGCGGCCGTGGCTGAGCCCTTGGGCCGGGTCGTCGTGATTACCGGCGGCTCAGCCGGCGTCGGACGCGCGACGGCCCGGGAATTTGCGCGCGCAGGCGCCGACATCGCCCTCATCGCTCGCGGCGAGGATCGGCTCCAGGCCGCCTGCGAGGAGGTGCGCACCCTGGGCCGGCGCGCCCTGGCCCTCCCGGCCGATGTCGCGGACGCCGAGGCGATCGAGGACGCCGCCGCCCGCGCCGAGGCCGAACTCGGCCCGATCGACTGCTGGGTGAACAACGCGATGACGTCGGTGTTTGCGCCGGCGATGCAGGTGACGCCCGCGGAGTTCCTCCGCGTCACGCAGGTGACGTATCTTGGCGTGGTGCACGGCACGCAGGCGGCGCTTCGCCGCATGATCCCGCGCAACCGGGGCGTCGTCATCCAGGTCGGCTCCGCGCTCGGCTACCGCGGCATTCCGCTGCAGGCCCCGTACTGCGCATCGAAGCACGCCATCGTCGGGTTCACCGAATCGGTGCGCACCGAACTCATGCACGATGGCCGCGACATTCACATCACCCTCGTCCATCTCCCCGCGATGAACACGCCGCAGTTCGACTGGGTCCTCTCCCGCCTGGAGCGCAGGGCCCAGCCTGTGCCGCCGATCTTCGCCCCGGAGGTCGCTGCCCGGGCGATCGAGTGGTCCAGCCGCCATCGTCAGCGGGAACTGCTCGTCGGCTTCCCGACGTTCAAGGCGATCTGGGGCGATCGCTTTGCCCCCGGCATCGCCGACCGCTACCTCGCCCGCAACGGGTACTCGAGTCAGCAGACCGATGAGTTGGAGTCGCCCGAGCGGCCCTCGAATCTCTGGGCGCCGGTTCCGGGCGAGTTCGGGGCGGAGGGCCGCTTCGGGGACCGCTCCAGCGGTCGAAGCCCGTGGACGGAGGTCGTCGGCAAACATCCCCGGCTCGCTGCCGCGGCGGCAGCGCTGGGGGCGCTCGTGCTGATTCTGGCACTGGGCGCGGCGGTCGCGGCGGTCTGGGACCTGCTGGACCCGGGGTCGGGCGGCCCATGACCCGCGCGGGGCACGACAGCCCGGCCAGCGTGATCTCCGACTACGCGATGATCAGCAACTGCCGCATCAGCGCCCTGGTTTCCCGTGAGGGCTCGATCGACTGGCTGTGCCTGCCGCTGCCGCACAGCCCGTCGATCTTCGGGGCGATTCTCGATCACGAGCGGGGCGGGCGCTGGTCGGTGCGCCCCGCGGGGGTCCGGTCGATCACGCGGCGCTACATCGGGCGCTCAAATGTTCTGGAAACGACGTTTGAGTGTGATGGCGGGGCGCTGCGCATCACCGACTTCCTCCACGTCCACCCGCACGGCGAGCGCGACCGGCAACTCGCGCCGGATTCCGAACTCGACCGGCGCATCGAGTGCCTGCGGGGGAGCGTCGAAGTGACCGTCGAGGTGACGCCGCGGCCGAATTACGCGCGTCGGGCGGCCCGCGCTCGCGACATCGGCCGCTTCGGCATCGAGATCGACGCGGGGACGCAGAGCGTCATACTCCGCAGCGATCTGGCGCTGCGTATTGCGGATGGCGACTGCCGAATCCACGGCCGGCAGCAGCTCGACGCCGGCGAGGTCCGGTGGATGTCGCTGGCCCACACCGCGCGCGGCCCGGAGGTTGCGCCGATGCTGGGCGATCACGCCGAAGCCCGTCTCCAGCGCACGCTCGACTGGTGGGAAGGGTGGAGCGGCGCCTGCGACCTTCCCGCGGTTGCGCCCGAGTGCGTCATGCGCAGCGCCATCACGCTGCGGTCGATGGTGTATCCGCCATCAGGCGCGGTTCTCGCGGCCCCCACGACGTCGCTGCCCGAAGAGATCGGGGGGGAGCGCAACTGGGACTACCGCTACTGCTGGATCCGCGACGCCTCTCTCACGATGCGGGCTCTGCTTCAGCTTGGCGCCCGGGCCGAGTCGCAGGCGTTCCTCTCGTGGCTGCTGTACGCGACCCGGCTCACGTGGCCGCGGCTCCAGGTGCTTTACGATGTGTACGGGCGCACCCAGATGGCGGAGCGCGAGTTGACGAATCTCGCGGGCCACCGCGGCTCGCGCCCCGTGCGCATCGGCAACGGCGCCCGGGATCAGCTTCAGCTTGATCCGTACGGCGCGCTGCTCGACGCTGCGTGGCAGTATCACCAGCTCGATGGCGGGCTCAGCGCAAAGGCGGGGCGCATGCTCCGCGGCTTCGTGAACACCACCTGCCGCCTCTGGCGCGAGCCGGACGCGGGCATCTGGGAGATCCGGGCCGAGCCGCGCCACCACACGCTCTCGAAGGCGATGTGCTGGGTGGCCATGGATCGCGGGCTCCGGCTGGCCCGCGCCGGGGTTCTGACCCTCGATGAGGACCGCATCCGCGCCGAGATGGAGGAGCTTCGGGCCGTCGTCGAGGAGGAGGGCTTCAACCACGCACTCGGCGCATACACCGCCGTCCTCGGCGGCGACACGGTGGACGCCAGCCTGCTGCTGCTGAGCATCTATGGGTTCGAGGAACCGGGCTCGGCCCGAATGCAGTCGACCATCGACCGGATCTACGAGCATCTGGGCGTGGATGGGGCGCTGTATCGGTACCGCGGCGTCGACGACGGCGTCTCCGGGAGTGAGGCGCCCTTCGGCATCTGCGGCTTCTGGGGCGTCGAGGCCCTGGCGCTGGCCGGTCGCACCGGCGAGGCCCGGGCCCATATGGAAACGCTTCTGGGGCACGCCAACGACGTCGGGCTGTTCGCCGAGGAGGTTGGCGCCGATGGCGAGGCTCTGGGGAACTTTCCGCAGGCGCTCACCCACGTCGGACTCATCAACGCGGCCTGCGCCCTCGATCCCGATCATCACCCCGCCCCGCCAGCGGCCCCCGCGGCGGCTGAGAAGGAGAGCGTGTAGCCATGCACTGGACCGGCGTCATCGGAGGCGGCCTCATCGCCACCACCGCGCTCACCATCGTCGAATTGCTCGGCCTGTGGCTCGGGCGCAGCCGCATGAGCATCCCGATCATCCTCGGGACCATGGTCTGCGCCGACCGGGACCGCGCGACCTTCGTCGGCACCCTCATGCATCTCGTCATCGGATGGGCCTTTGCCATCCTGTACGCGGTCATCTTCGAGGCGGCCGGCTTCGCGACGTGGTGGTTCGGCGCGATCCTGGGCGTCGGGCACGTGCTGTTCATGCTCGGGGTGATCATGCCCGCGCTCCCGGCCGTCCACCCGCGCATGGCGAGCGAGCGGCAGGGACCCGACCCCACCCGCGCGCTGCAGCCCCCTGGGTTTCTGGCGCTCAACTATGGGCGCGAGACCGTGCTCATCGGGGCGATTGCCCACATCGCCTATGGCGCGCTGCTCGGGGCGCTCTACCACATCTGACTGGCGCCCCAAAGCTCCGAGTCGAGAGATGATGAAGCGGCGCTCACTCCAAAGCAGCACCTCGCCCACTTCGAGGCGTCCGCGCTTTTTTCGTATGGTCAAGCAGCCGCGCACGGTGTGCGGCAGGAGACCTCGCATGGAGGCGCTGGGTGCGCGAGCCGGGTCGTTGCCGAGGGCTATGTCCCCGGCGCCCGCGCCGGGCCGCCGTTCCTTCCCGCCGCACACCACGCTCGCCCAGCCCGGATCACCCTCGACGAGGCCAAGGCCTTCCTCTCCTCCATGATCAAGGCGGACGAGGACACCCGCGGCATGATCCGCCAGTCGTTCCGCGAATCGCCGACTCGCTCCTCCGCAGCCAGGCGCCACCATGAATCTCGTCATCGCGCTGCTCAGCGCCATCATCGGAACCGCCTGCATGACCATCTCCAGCGAGACGGAGATGGTGGCGTCAGGCCGCGAGGCGAGCCCGGCGCCGGGGAAGGCTCTCAGCCGCATCATCGAACTCTTCGGCGGGAGCCCGCTGGAGGGCAAGTCGCTCAAGATCGCCGCGACGTGGATGCACTGGCTGTATGGAACCGCCTGGGGCGTCGTCTTCTGGCTCCTGGCCGACGAGGAGTACGCGGCGCTGTCCCTGCCGGTCGCCGGCCTTGTCTTCTGGATCATCGTCTGGGGCGCCGCACAGATCGTTCTCCCGCTGATGAAGGTCGCCAAGCCGGCCTTCGCCTATGGCGCCCGGGCGACGTTCATCGACCTGTTCCACCATTTCGTGTTTGCCGCAGCAACGACGGTCGCCGCGATGCTCTACCTCGCGGCGCCCGAGATCACCGATTCTGGAGGTTGACCCCATGACCAGTTTCAGAGGCGTGCTCGCCAGCCCCGGGTTTCTCGCCACGTGGGCCCTGCTCGGGATCCCTGCCGCCGGCGCGACGTTCCACAATCTCGCTATTGCCGCGACCCCCGCTACCGCGCTGGTCGAGTCGGCGTGGGCGATCCTCGGGCTGTGCGCGCACGCGTGGATCTTCGGCGCCATCAGGGTACTCGGGCGCCCTGAGCCGAAGCCCCGGGCGACCGCGCAGACCGTGCCCGAGGCGCTGTTCGCCGGCGAGTTCGCCCCGGGCCGCCCGGACCAGTCGTAGGCCGCTCGGGGGGGCGCGCAGCGCAACGTTGCAGGTGGTTCAAAAGCCGCCCTCTCCCCCGCCCCGCACGCAGGCGGCCCACGCGTCCTGCTCATCCCTGACGCCTTCAACGATCACTCCTTCCCGCAAGCGCTCCGGGCGGCCACGGAAGTTGTTGAAAAGCCCTCGGGTACCGCCGTCGTCGAACTGCCGTCATGGCGCGGCCGTCATTCCCTACGGGTTTCTCCCCCAGGCGAGACGCCTCCTGGAGCGGCTCCTCCCCCGCCTCGACAACTATGCTGCTGCGGGCGTGCCCATCGTGAGTGTCGAGCCCAGTACGGTGGCCGTTCGCCGCGACGAGCTTCAGAGCTTTTCCCGAGATCCCCGGGCCCCGGCGCACCACGATGGCGCCCGGATGCTCAGCGAGTTCCTCGCTGAGCGCCACGCGACTTCCCCCGGCCGGCGAACGCCGGCACGCCCACCTCGCCCGCCGGATTGGAAAGCCAACCTCCCGGCCGTGCGCAGCGCCGCTCCCGATGAGAAGGCGGTCATCGAGGGGGTTCAGTTGCCGCGAGCAGATCCGCCAGGCGACCGGCAGGGCCCCGGGGCCCTCGCGGAGGTGGTCGCCGCGGCCCTTCCTGAGCGCCCCGTCATGCACGGTTCATGTTCGGTTCGCGCGCCTGCCGGGCGGGGGCTACGGCAGGTTTCCCAACGCGAGTACCCGTCCGGGCAAGCGTCTTGACGACGGCGCAGTTTGTGGTAGTGTCCACTAGAGACCCACGCGATTTTTTCGAGACCAGCCTCCGTCAGAAGGGAAAGAAGATGAAGAGTATTGGAACTGCCGCGGCTCTTGCCGCATCGGCCTGTATGGCCGCAACCGCGTCGGCACAGTTGGTGCTTGCGTTCGACATCAACGGCTTCGACTACCGGTTTACCGATCCGGGTGGCTCGACCGGGTTCAGCGGCGTAGGCCACACTGGCGCCGTCGACTGGAGCTACCACGTCGACCCCGCCACCGTCATCGCCGACACCCGGATGGGCGAGGGCGGACGGTTCGGTGAACTGTTCGAGGTGACGCTGGGCCAGGACCTCATGGCCTTCGAGGGCAACGTCAACCTGAGCGGCGGCGACGTCGCGGGCGGGAGCTTCACCGTCACCCTCGAGAACGGCGACACCTACACGGCCCAGGTCGATCCCGGCAGCGGCGAGCTCAAGAAGCTCGATATCGGCGGGTACACCCTCGACTCGCTGACGTTCAACGGCGCCTTCAGCGACGATCGCTTCGGTGACATCGACGTCAGCGAGTTCTTCCGGGTCCAGGGCGAGCCGGGACAGCTCATGGGCTCGCTGTTCAAGTTCCGGTTCGACGCCGAGGTCGCCCCCGCGGGGACCGGCGACATGGAGGTCTACGTGCTGGTGCCGCTGCCGCCGTCGGCGTACGCGGGCATCGCTACCCTCGCGGGCGTGATGGGCCTGACGTACATCCGCCGGCGCCGCTGAGCCGGCAGTGACAGCCCGGCCCGAGCGCCAGAGCTCAGGGGGTCAGGAGTCAGGGTTCGAGGATTATCAGGCTGCCGCCTGAGTTCCCGAGGCCCGGCTGCTGACCCCTTTGTCGTTCCGCGCCGTGTCGGGGCTGGGCTGGCGCCTTCTGATCGAGCGGCCGGCGCAGGATCTGCAGGGCCGGCAGGAGTGTACGGGCCCCGATGCGACAGGATCTCAACGGTAACACGGGTCCTGAGGTGGCGACGGACGATCGCCGCGAGCGCGAGGCCAGGCAGTTCG
>CAYMJK010000159.1:0-3666 GCA_964390535.1 uncultured Phycisphaeraceae bacterium
GCCCGGATCGTGATGCAGGCGGGGCGGCTGATCCCGAAGCTGGCCGACGACGGCTTCCTGCTGCTGCGCACGCCCTGGCCGCACCTGGTGGCGCCGGCGCCGGAGGAGCCGCCGCGCGGGCGCGAGGGCCGCGGGCGAAAGGCGCGGGAGCGGAGGGGTCGGGGCGACCGCGACCGCGATGGTGATGGGGGTCGTGGGGGGGGGCGGCCGCCGCGGCGGGAGGTGATCGCGATCGAACTCGATGAGGAGGGGCTGGAGGGCAAAGACCTGGACGCCCTGTTCGACGAACTCGAGGCGCGCGACGCCGCGCCGCCGGCCGCGCCCGTGGCGCCGCCTCGCCCGGCCGACCTGAAGATCCCCGGCGCCGACGGCCCCGAGACGCACGACTACGGCACGATGGCGGTGCACCTGTATGCGCGCACAAGGAAGGCGCCTGCTGCGGAGGGTTCAACCACAGATGATACAGATGACGGCAGGGATGGGACCGACGCTGGTTGAGCGCCAAGGCTTCTGCTGACAGGCGCAGAAGAAGGCGCGGGCCGCGCCGTCACGCAACAACCCGCGACACGCCTGGCGCAAATGCATCCATGCCTTTCATCTCTGCTATCTGTGGTTCCTTCCGGCGCATGAAACAGGCGGCCGATGTGGCCGCCTGGTGAAGCATGTTCGATGTGCAGCCGCCGTTACGGACAGCCTGCCGCGAAGGCGTTCTGGTAGCAGAGGAAATCGAAGAAATCGAGTCCGCCCGACTCGTCGCAGTCTGCGTAGGGCTCGCCCGCGGCGAAGGCGTTCTGGAAGCAGAGGAAGTCGAAGAAGTCCAGCCCGCCGGACTCGTCGCAGTCGGCGTAGCAGGACGTCGAGGGGCTGGTGTCGATGAGCGAGATGAACCGGTCGCCCTCGGGCGAGATCAGCGTGATGACGCCCGTGACCGGATCCAGCGAGTGGGCGCCGTCCGTGTTGGTGAACATGATGTTGCCGTTGCCCAGCTCATGCACGCCGCGGACGCCGTTGGCTGCCCAGTACCCGACCTGCGCTCCGGTCTCCCTGTCATACTCGTAGACACCCTGTGGCGTGCTGAAGCCTCCGGCGAGCACGTTGCCATCCGACGCCTTGATGGCGATCTGCTCGGGGAAGTCGATGCCCGTGATACCATCGGATTCGTGGAAGGTTCTGACGAACGGGCCCTCGCGCTCATACACATCCAGGTTGTCCTCGGCGATGTTCGCGACCAGCAGGTCATCGCCGAACGGAATCACGTCGAACGGATCGCCCACGGGGAAGCGGCCCAGCGGCGTTCCGTCGGCGTCGAATGTCACCAGGGCTTCGCCCGGGGCGCCGGTCGAGCCGGCGTTGGAGACGAAGACGATGCCATCGACATACGTCAGCCCTCGGATGTTGTCCATGCCGCCGGTGATGTTGCCGAGGTGGACGCCCTCCGGATCGAAGCGGTAGATCGTGTCGCGGAGCTGATCGGTGACCCAGATTTCGTCCTCGACCATGATCCCCTGTGTGGGCGAGGCCATGTCGAGAACGGTCCCGTCGATGAACGACGGGTTCACCAGCGATCCGTCGGACGGATCGAAGAGCATCCCCTGGTCGGTGCTCCAGTCGAAGATCAGCAGAAACTCGTCAGCCTGGGCGCTCGTGGCCAGCCCTGCCGCCGCGAGCGCGGCGATCGTGCGCAGTCTCATGATTGCCTCTCCCTTGTTTCGCCCGCGACTCCGTGCCGCGGCACAGGCAGCATACCCGATGGCGGCCGAAAAATGCCGGGGCGGGGCAGATTTCCCGCGTCCGGCCGGGCAGGCTCCTCGGGGGGGCGAGAGGGCGTCGGCTCGCGCGGGCGCGATATTATGGGCTTATGAAGCCCATCCGCGTCGCCTGCGTCGAGTATCTGAACACCGTGCCGCTGATCGAGGGCCTGGAGAAGCTCGACGGCCTGACGCTGGAGCGGGCGGCGCCGAGTCGGATCGTGGACATGCTGACCTCGGGTACCCCTTCCCTCCGGGGGGGCTCGGGGCGGGCGGACATCGGTCTCGTCTCGCTGATCGACGCAGCCCGGGCGCCGGCGCCCCTGACGCTGCTGCCGGTGGGCATGATCGGGTGCGACGGGCCGACGATGACGGTGCGGATCTTCTCGCGCACGCCGCTGGAGGATGTGCGGCGGCTATGCGCCGACACGGACAGTCATACATCCGTTGCGCTGGCGCAGTTGCTGCTGGAGAAGCTGTATGGCAACCGCGTGGAGGTCGTGGACTATGACGCTCGGGAGGATGTCGTGGTTGGGATGGCCACTCAGGAGCGTGGGGCGCCCGAGGCGATGCTGCTCATCGGCGATAAGGTGGTGACGCTGGCGCCGGGCCTGGAGGACTATCCGCATCAGCTCGATCTGGGCGAGGCGTGGAAGGCGCTGACGGGGCTGCCCTTCGTCTACGCCGTCTGGATGTGCCGCGCCGGCGAGGAACGCGATCCGTCAATCCTCGCCGCCGCCGCCGCGATCGACCGGGCCCGGCGCCACAACGCCATGCGCCTCGGCTGGATCGTCTCGAAGCGGGCCGCGGACCTGCGGTGGCCTGCCGCGCTCGCCGAGCGCTATATCGGCGACCTGCTGCGCTTCGAGGTCGGCCCACGGGAGCGAGACGCGGCGCAGCGGTTCCTCGACATGTGCGCCGAGGCCGGCCTGGCGCCGCGGGCGACGCTGCGCTGGGCGGACACTCCCGATCCCGCCGATTCCGCCGACACCGCGCCCACCGGCGCCGGGGCCTGACGCGTGCCCCCGCTCCCGCGGATTCGCACGACGGCATTGCAGGACCTCGCCGAGGAGCTGCGCTACGCCCCGCGGGCAGCGCTGCTCAAGGATGTGGCGCGGGCCGAGGCGCTGGCGCCCGATCTCGACGCGGCCCAGACCTATCCCGCCGACTGGCTGGTCTTCCGTATCACCGGGTATCGCCCGGACATGGCGCAGCCCCCGCTCGTTGCTGGCGCCGACGCCCTCGCCGATCTCTCGGCCCTGGTCGAGCGTCTGAGCGACGCCGCGGGGATGTCGCCGGAGGAGCTGGATGCCGGCGCGCTGCGCCTGGAGGAACTGCGGGAGCGATGGGGCGTGAGCGTCAAGACGATCAGCCGCTGGCGCCGGCGCGGGCTGATCGCGCGCCGGGTGCGCGACGCGGCGGCACGCTCGCGCCTGGCCTTTCAACCGGGCGCCGTCGCCCGCTTCGAGGAAGCTCACGCGGCCGACATCGCCGAGGCCCGCGACTTCACCCGCTTCTCGCCCGGCGAGCGGGCGCGGGCGCTGGAGGCGGCGCGTGAGGGCGCCCGCTGCGGACAGTCGCTCAACGCCGCCGCCCGCCGGATCGCGGGCGAACTGGAGCGCAGCCACGAGGCGGTGCGGCAACTCCTGATCCGCGAGGATGCCCGGGCTGTGCGCGCAGGCGAGGCGCCCATCTTCGCGCGTCTCGGCCCGCCCGGCGAGCGCGAGCGCCGCATCTGGGAGCGCGCCTGGCGCCGCGGCATCGACGATCGCCACCTCGCTCGCCGATCCGGGCGCAACGTGGCCAGCGTGCGCCGGGCGATTCTGGAACAGCGGGCGGCGCTGCTGCGCGACCTGCCGCTGGCGCCGAAGGCGCCTGCGCGGGGGGCTTCGCGGGGGCCGGCGCGGGGCGCCGCGCG
>CAYMJK010000160.1:0-4502 GCA_964390535.1 uncultured Phycisphaeraceae bacterium
TCCGGCTGCTGCGCAAGTATCGGGCGTGGCTGGTCATTGCACTGATCGTCGGCGCCGTCGCCGGCGTCGCGAGCCACTTCATTTTGCGGGAGGTGTACCCGCAGTATCGCGCTTCGGCCCTCTTCCGGGTCTTCCCGCCGCGGACGGATGTGACCGAGCAGGCCCTGGGGGTCAATGAGGACGAACTCGCCATCTTCATGGAGACCGAGGCCCAGATCATGGTCTCGCCCGATCTGCTGCGCAAGGCGATGGAGGATCCGCGGGCGCCGCGCCAGGCGCCGAAGTGGGCCGCGCAGTTCACCTCCGGCGGGCGCTTCAGCCCGGTGGACGCGGCGCTGGAACTGGAGGAGAAGGCGAGCGCCCGCGTCGTCTCCGGCACCGCCTTCATCCGGCTGTCCATGCGGTACACCGACCCCGTCGAGGTCGCGGCCCTGGTCGGCTTCATGCGCACAGCGTACCTCTCCGATCTCAGCCGCCGCGGCGAGATCATGAACGCCGACGAGAAGGCCGCCCTCGACTTCTCCATCAAGGAGTCCCAGAACGAGATCGCGCGGCTGCAGGAACAGCGCGATCGCCTCGCCGTGACCCACAACCTCGACGCCCTCGATGTCCGCGTCTCGTCCACCCGGGGGGAACTGGACCTGCAGAGCAACCAGCTCGTGCTGGTCACCTCCTCGCTGGTCGACATCGGGACGCGTCTGCGCGAGATGGAACTGCAGCTTCAGCGCCCCGGCGGCATCGAGTACTCAGACATGCTGCGCCAGGAGGTGCAGCTCTCGGGCATGATGCAGTCGCTGCAGGGGCAGATCGTCGGGCTGCAGACGCAGCGGCTCGCCAGCCTCGAGCGCGTCGGCGCCGACCATCGTGACGTGCGCTCGATGGACAACCAGATCCAGGCTCTGAATCAGAAGGCCGAGCAGGAGATGCAGCGCCTGCTCCGCGAGCGCTTCGAGGCCCAGATCACCATGTATCGGGAGTTCCAGCAGAGCCTGCTCGCCCAGCAGGCCCAGCTCATGACGAAGATCGAGGAGCTCGGCGCCAAGCTCAACGAACTCGTCATCGTGCAGAACCAGATCATCGACCTTGAGGAGCAGATCGGCCAGGCCAGAGTCCTCCTCTCCGACTATCAGATCCGGAAAAAGAGCATCGAGACCACCACGCGCCTGGATGTCTCCGACCGGATCATGCTCGCCGAGCAGGAGCGGATCCCCGAGCAGCTCAGCTTCCCCAAGCTCTACATCATGGTCCCCGCCGGCATTTTCCTGATCGGCGGCCTCTTCGCCGCCTCGGTCGTGCTGTTCGAGACGGTCGATCAGCGGCTGAAGAGCCCGGCCGACATCGCCGCCATGCCGATGGCCCGCGTCCTCGGCGTTATCCCGCACGCCTCCGAGGACCCGGCCCGCATCAAGTCGCTGGAGACGGTGTACCGTGATCACCCGTCGGGCGTCATGGCCGAGTGCTACCGGCAGACGCGGGCCCTGGCGCTCAAGCAACTGCGCCAGACCGGCGCCCGGTCCATCGCGGTCATCCCCGCGATGCCCGGCTCGGGCGGCTCGACGGTCGCGGCCAACCTCGCCCAGGCCTTCGCCGCGGCGGACCTGAAGACGCTGCTCATCGACGCCAACTTCCGCCGGCCGCGCCAGCACGCCATCTTCGACATGGACGAGGCGCCGGGCCTGGGCGATGTGCTCGCGGGCACGACGTCCTTTGACGTGGCGGCCCGCCCCTCCGGCTACGACGGGCTCGACGTTCTCACGGCCGGCACGGCCGACCCGCGCCGCCAGGAGCGCCTCGCCACCGACACCATGGCCCGGCTGATCGCCACCGCCGCCGAGGCGTATGACTACATCATCGTCGATGTGGCGCCGATCGTCGTCTCCGGTGACGCGATCAATATGGCCAACAAGGTGGACGCCACGCTGCTGGTCACCCGGGCCTACAGCGAGAAGCGCGGCATGGTCGCCCGCGTGCTGCGGGAGCTGGGCGAGCAGCCCGCCGACATTCTCGGCGTGGTCGTCAACGGCGTGCGCGCGGCGGCCGGCGGCTACCTGCGGCGCAACATCATCGCCACCCACAAGTACCAGAGCGCGCGCAAGGCCTGACGCCGGAACCCGACGTGGACGATGCAGCCAGAACACCCGCGGCCGACCAGACCGGGCGCCGCCGCGCTCTGGTCACGGGCGGCGCTGGCTTCATCGGGTCCCACCTCGTCGATCACCTGCTCGCCGGCGAGAGCGATGTGACGATCGTGGACGACCTGTCCACCGGGCAGCGCCGCAACATTCCCCCCGGCGCCAGTTTCATCCACGCCGATCTCGGCGCCTGGCTCGACGGCGCCGGACCCTGCGAGTTCGATGAGGTCTATCACCTTGCGGCGGCGGTGGGGGTGAAGCTGGTCATCGAAGACCCGATCACTGCGATCGAGCACAACGTCGGTCACACCGCCGCCCTGCTGCGCTACAGCGCCGGCGCGGCCCGCCCGCCGGGCGTGCTGATTGCCTCCAGCAGCGAGGTCTACGGCAAGTCGATGCGCGTCCCCTTCCGGGAGGATGACGATGTCGCCTACGGGCCCACAACCGTCGGCCGGTGGTCGTACGCCTACGGCAAGGCGCTGGATGAGTATCTCGCCCTGGCCCATGCCCAGCGCGGCCTCCCGGTGGTCGTGGCCCGGTTCTTCAACACCGTCGGCCCGCGCCAGCTCGGCGCCTATGGCATGGTCCTGCCGCGGTTCGTCGCCGCCGCCGTGCGCGGCGAGCCGCTGCGGGTCTTCGGCGACGGGTCGCAGACGCGGTGCTTCTGCGACGCCCGCGATGTCGCCCCCGCGCTGCGGCGCCTGCTGGGCGACACTTCCTGCCACGGGCGGGTGTTCAACCTCGGCTCCGACCGCCCGATCTCCATCCGCGAACTCGCCGAACTCGTCATCGCGGAGACCGGCTCGACCTCCAAGATCGTCCACGTCCCCTTCGAGCAGGCGTACGCGGCGGGGTTCGAGGATCTGGCGCGGCGCGAGCCCGACCTGAGCCGCATCCGCGCCGCCATCGGCTTTGCCCCGCAGATCACCCTCGAGCAGACCATCGCCGACGTCGCCGACGCCGGAGTCCCCGCGCCATGAACGGCGGGCTGACCAGCCCGGCCGAAGCCGCGACCGAGGCCGCAGGCCGCCTCGCGATCTTCCATGGCTACATCTGGGTGTTCGTCATCGCCTTCGGCGTCACCATTCTGGCGACCCCGCTGCTGCGCCGGCTCGCGATTGCCAACGGCATCATCGATCATCCCTCCGGCGCCCGCAAGGCGCATCGCATCCCCGTTGCCTATCTCGGCGGCGTCGCGGTCTTTCTCGGGATCATGGGCGGGATCTTCTTCAGCTACATCGCCACGGCGATGGGGCCGCTGGCGCAGGTCTTCCCCAGCGAGCATCTTGCCGAGGGCGATTTTCACGCGCCGGTGCCGGTCTCGATCCTGCTCGGGCTCACGGTCATCATGCTCGTCGGCCTGCTCGACGACATCATCGGCGTGCGCCCGGGCGTGAAGATCGGGGGCCAGTTCATCGCGGCGGCGGCGCTGGCGCTGGATGATGTCGGCGTCAAGGTTGCCGCGGGCCTGCTGATGCCGCTCGCGCGCGGGCTCGACCTGCCGATCCTCCATGTGGAGGGCGTGGAGACGCTCGGCTTCCTCATCCCGCTCGGCAGCGTCAGCGTCCCGATCGACATCATCTACTGGGCGGGGGCGGTGGTCATCGCCCTGTTCGTGCTCGGCGCCTGCAACGCGTCGAACCTCATCGACGGGCTGGACGGGCTGCTCACCGGCACGACCGCCATCACCACCGCGGGCCTGCTCATCGTCGCTCTCGCCCTGGCCGCCGTCGATGATGGCCCGCGCGACGGGCAGCGCATCGTCCTGTGCATGGCGGTGCTCGGCGCCTGCCTCGGGTTCCTGCCGCACAACTTCAATCCGGCGACCATCTTCCTCGGGGATTGCGGCAGCCTGCTGCTCGGGTTCGCCACCATCGTCATCGTGCTCACGCTCGGGGACACCGGGAAGACACAGTTCGTGCTCGCCGGGCTCATCATGTACGCCGTGCCGATCATCGACACCGTGCTGGCGATCGTCAGGCGCAAGCTCGCCGGCCGCTCGATCTCCGAGGCCGACGACCAGCACCTCCACCACATGCTGCAGCGGACGCTGGGCGTCAAGGGCGCGGTGCTCGCGCTATACGCCATCGCCGGCGCCTTCACCGCGCTGGGCGTCGCCCTCACGCTGACGCGGGCCCGCGTCGTCTATGCCCTCGCCCTCGTCGTCGCCTGCTACATCGGCGTCGTCGCCATCAAGCTCGCCCGCCGGCAGCAGCTCGAGGAGTCGATCACCAACGTCCGCGTCCGCCAGCACGCCCGCCGCAACGGCAAGGACGAAGCGGCGTAGGAAATGATGAACGATGAATGATGAATGATGAGTAGGAAAGGCCCGCTGCGAGGGCGAAGCGGCTCGTCATGCATCATCCTCTC
>CAYMJK010000161.1:0-5028 GCA_964390535.1 uncultured Phycisphaeraceae bacterium
AGGGCCCCGACCACGCCAAGTGCTTCAAGATCGGCGTCGAGATCGGCGCCCGCCGCTTCGAGTCGCGCTGGGGCCAGTCGAAGAAGCAGGCCGAGCAACTCGCCGCCCTCGCCGCCCTCCATGAGCTGCGCGTCGTCGAACGCGGCGACGACGGCGCCATCCGCGTGATCAACGGCGCCGACCGCGCCGACCCCGCGCCCCCCCACAACGGCCACGACCCCGTGCCGCCCGACGCCTGACTTCCTGACTCCTGGCCCCTGCGCCTGCCCGGCCCGGTCAGATGCAGTCCGACGCGAAGTAGTTCTGGAAGCAGAGGAAGTCCAGGAACGTGAGCTCCCCGTCGAGGTCGCAGTCGGCCCGGTCATCACCGCGGGCGAACAGGTTCTGGAAGCACAGGAAATCGAAGAACGTGTGCGCGTAATCGAGGTCGCAGTCCGCCGGGCACGGCGGGATCACCTCGACGACGAGATTGTCCAGCCAGACCGTCTCGACATCAGGAAACGACCCCGGAGGATCGCCCAGCCACCACGCCGTGACGGAGAGGCCCCATGACGCTTGCTCGCGCAGGCCGGTCGGCAACGAAACGGGCGTGCTGACCTGATCGGCGTACGAGCCCGACATGAGTTCGTGCTCGAAGTCAAAGGTCAGGGAGATGTGGATCCATTCGTCGTACACCGCCTCGACCGGCGCCGTCACGTCCTTCACGATCTGCGCTGTCGGCGGATCAGCGAAAGGATTGATTCCGCCGCCCGGCCACCGCACCCAACCAGGATCCGGGTCACTTGCGTGGTACATGTCGAAGGTGACCCGCAGAGCGCGGTAGCCGCCATGGTGCCCAGCGGCGCCTGGAAAGCTGAAGCTCCTCTCGCCGAACCTCTCACGAACGTGGTAGTAGGCTACCGAACTCGTACCGATACCGGGCGAACGATCCCACGCTTCCAGACGGATCGACTGGGCGCCGCTCGTCGGCTCGGGCGCCGAGACGACCCACGGATACTGCGTCGGACTACCGGTCCCGCCACCTACCAGCATGTGCGGAAGGAGGTGTTCGAACTCGTGGAACGGCCCCAGCGGCAGGGTTTCGAACCCTGATTCGAAGAACACCTCCCATTCCTGAGCGCTCGCGTACGACGTCAGCGCCGCTATCACGCAAGCCACCGGCTGCAAATGCTGAAACTTCATGACAAACCTCCTGGCAACGCGCGCTGCCACTGATCCGACGCCTGACTTCAGTTGCACCCCTGCGCGAAGTAGTTCTGGAAGCACAGGAAGTCCAGGAACGTGAGCTCCCCGTCGAGGTCGCAATCGGCGCGCAGCGAGCCTGCTGCGAAACTGTTCTGGAAGGCGAGGAAATCGAAAAACGTGTGGGCGTAGTCAACGTCGAAATCGGCCGGGCACGGCGGAATCACCTCGACAATAAGGTTATCCACCCATACTGTCTCGATATCGGGAGCGGGAGGGTCGGCAATCGCAGCGGTGACTCGGAATCGCCAGATCGTGAGTTCGCGCAGGTCGGCCGGCAACGCAACCGGAGGGCTCATGTGGTCAGCATATGAGCCAGACATCAAACCATTCTCGAAGTCGAAGGTCAGCGAAACGCCAATCCATTCGTCGAACACCGCCTCGACCGGTGCCGTCACGTCCGCCACGATCTGCGCCGTCGGCGGCTCGGTGTAAGGCGTCACTCCGCCGCCGGGCCACCACACACGACCCGGCGCCGAATCACTGGCGTGATACATGGCGAAGCTGACCCGCATCGCGCGGTAGCCCCCGCGACCCGCCCCTCCAGGGAAATCGAACGTTGGCTTACCGAACTTTTCGGTCACATGGCCGTAGGTGACGAGACTGTCCGCATCCCAGGCCGCCCGGTACAGCGCCTCCAGACGTATGGCGCGAGTATCGATCACCGGGTCGGGAGACGAGACGACCCAAGGCCGCTGCGGCGGAGAACCGCTCCCCAGACCGACCAGCAGGTGCGGTAGGAGGGAGCGCTCCTCAGTCAGCGGCCCCAGCGGCAACGATTCGAAGCCTGAATCGAAGAACACTTCCCATTCCTGAGCCATGACTGCCGACATTGGCGCCGCGCCGATCAGGCATGACGCCATCAGCAAGCTCTGCACCTTCATAGTGAAACCTCCTGGCAACGCGCGCTGCCACTGATCCGATGAACCCCAAGTCTGGAGGCCGCAGGGACAGGCCTCATTCTGCTGCCGGCGCGCTCGCGGCGGGCCAGCACTTCCCCAATGTACCACAAAGCCCAGCGCACGGGGCAAGGATCTCGGCAGAATGCGCGAAAAGGGACGAAAAGTGCGCGCGAACGCCGCTCAGCGAGGCTGATCCACTGTCGAACCCCCCGGACCCAGGCCGGCGGCAGGAGACTGGGGGCCGGGAAGCTCGATGCGTGGGCCGCGCCTCGGCGTCATGAGGCCTGGTAAGGAAGCCAGCCCCCTACCGCGGTCGCACATCAATCACAATCGGCCGATGATCACTCGCGTGCGCATCCCCCGCCTCCAGCCCGAGCCGGTCGAGGGTGACATCATCGAGTCGGCGCGTATCGAGCGCGAACGCCTGCTCCACCTCCACGCTCGCGTCGCTGTACAGCAGGTAGTCCAGCCGCCCCGGCGTGAACGCCGCGCCATCCGAACTCCACGTCACCTGCGTCTCGTCGCCGAGCGTGAAGACCTCGGCGACCGCGAGCTCCGTGCCGTCGGTATCGAGCCCGGCGCGCAGCATGTCCAGCGGCGGGCGCGAGCCGACGAGGTTGAAGTCCCCGCCGATGATCACCGCCTCCGCTGCGCTCTCCGCAAGCGCGGCCGCCATGGCCTCGTTGATGGCCTCCGCCTCCAGCATCCGCGTGGCGTCCTCGGCGCTGCCCGCCCACCCGCAGCACTTGAGATGGGCGCTGCCCACGGCCACCGGGCCGTGCGCCGTCTGAATCATGGCGCCGACGAACCGCACCGGATAGTCCGACTCCTCGGCCCGGATCTCCCCGGGCCCGAGCGGCGCAGCGCTCCCCCGCGCCACGATGGTGACCCCGCGCCCGGCCCCCTTTACCACCGACCATGGCGTCTCGCCGGCAACGTGAGCCGTAAACCACTCCCCGATCCCCGGCGCCCCCGGCTCATCCCACTCCTGCAGCAGCAGGATGTCCGGCTCCAGCGCCCGGATCACCCGCGCAAACGGCTCGGGCCGCGCGCTCGGCCCGCTGCGCCCGACGTTCCACGACAGGATGCGGATCGCCCCCTCCGTCCGCGCCGGCGCCGCCACATCCGCCCGCGCCGGAACCTCGACGACACCCGGCCACCGGAACTCCGCAGGAGGCGCCCACCCGGCCACGCCGCCGGCCCCATCGCCGAGCACGAAGATCATCCGCCCCACCCCCACCGCCGACCCAGACCCCGCGCCGCCCCCCTCCGGCCGCGGCAGCCCCGCCTCCAGCAGGTCCCACACCGACAGCCGCGCCTCGTACCACTCCGCCGCATGGGTCGGGGCGAAGATGAGGTCCAGTTCGTGATGCGGAATCGGCCGCAGGCGCCCATCCGGCCCCACCGCATTCGCCGCCACGCCGAGTCCCCGCTCATCATCCGCCGCCTTCGGGCTGAAGACGATCTCCAGATCAACGCCGAAGCCCTGGGCCGCCTGCGGCGTCGCGTACCGGGCGCCGGTGCTCCCGTTTCCATCGAGATCGAACCGGGCCAGCAGCGGGCGGCGCATCCCCTGCAGGCTCTCCATCTCCCCTTCCACCTTGACGCGGAAGAACAGATGCTCGGCGTCCGCCACCACCGTCATCTCGGGGTTCCAGTCACCGATCTCCCCATCCAGCGTGATCCCGGCGTCCCGCGGCGGCGATGCCGGCCCGGCCGCGGGCTCGGGAGGACTGGATGGTCCGGCGCAGCCTCCGAGAAAGAGACCCGCGATCGGAACGAGAACGAGTGTGTGCAGCCATGCCATGGCGGCAGGGTACGCGCAATGAGCGGAGGCGGAACGCGGGCAGAATCCCCATGCCCCATGCCGCGGCCTGCCGCCCGGATCACTTACGCCATCAACGCCTGCGCCGCCCGCCCCGCGCCATCCCCCGGCGCGATCCGCCCCAGCGCAGCCCGCATCGCCTGCCGGCGCGAGCCGTCGGCGAGCAGCCCCGCCAGCGCCCCGCCCAGCCCTTCGAGATTCGGCCCGGCGGCGCCATGGTCCGTCTCGATCGCGGCGCCCCCGGCCCGCGCCAGCGGCTCGGCGTTGTGCCGCTGGTGCTGATCGCGATGGCCCGGATACGGCGCAAACAGCGCCGGAACCCGGTTCGCCGCCACCTCGGCGACGATCCCCGCGCCCGCGCGCGCCAGCGCGAGATCGGCAGCGCCCCAGCACTGGCCCATCTCGCGGAAGAACGGCGCCACCAGCGCGGGCGCCTGCGCGCCCTCATACGCCTCCCGCAGCGCATCCAGATCCGCGCCGGCCCCCGCCTGGTGCACCACCTGCCACCCGGCCAGCGCGCCCGGTTGCGCCCGTGCAAAGGCCGCCATCAACTCATTCAGCGAGCGGGCCCCCTGACTCGCGCCGGTCACCAGCAGCGTCGGAAGATCTGGATCCAGCCCGAGCTGCGCCCGGCACTCCTGCGCCGATCCCGTCGCCAGCGCCGCTCGGCGCACGATCGGCCCGATGCGCTCCCACGTCGCCGGTCCCGCGTCCGCCGCGGTCAGCACGCGCCGGGCGCGGCCGGCGATCCAGCGGTTCGCCTTCCCCGGCACGGCATCGAGATTCACCATCGTCAGGTCGATGCGCTCCGCCCGGGCCGCCTGCGCGGCCGGCGCCGCGACACACCCCCCCATCGCCACCGCGCGCACCCGCTCGAACTCCGCCCCCTTCGCGTGCCGCAGAAACGACCGCGCTGCGCGCACGGACGACCCCCACGACCCGACGAATCGCATGAGCCCCGTCGGCCGCCGCGAAGCCGGCTGCGCTGGCAGCGGCTCGAACGCCACCGCCTCGCCATCGATCTGCTCGGCGCCGAGGATTGCCCGGTCGACGTCCCGC
>CAYMJK010000162.1:0-3116 GCA_964390535.1 uncultured Phycisphaeraceae bacterium
GGCGGGGGTGGGCAAGACGGTCATCATCCAGGAGATGATCGCCCGCGTGGCCCGCGAGTTCGGCGGATACAGCGTGTTCTGCGGCGTCGGCGAGCGCACCCGCGAAGGCAACGACCTCTGGCTGGAAATGCAGGAGGCTGAGTACACCGACGAGCAGGGCAACACGGCCCACGTCATCGACAAGGTGGCCATGGTCTTCGGCCAGATGAACGAGCCGCCCGGATCGCGCCTTCGCGTCGCCCTCAGCGGGCTGACGATGGCCGAGGAGTTCCGGGATGCCAGCGGCAAAGAGACGATGATGTTCGTGGACAACATCTTCCGCTTCACGCAGGCGGGGTCGGAAGTGTCGGCGCTGCTGGGGCGCATGCCCAGCGCTGTGGGATACCAGCCGACGCTGTCCACCGAGATGGGCCAGCTCCAGGAGCGGATCACCTCGACGGCGAAGGGCGCCATTACCTCGGTGCAGGCGATCTACGTGCCGGCCGACGACCTGACCGACCCGGCGCCGGCGACGGCTTTCGCCCACCTGGACGCCTTCGTGACGCTGGCCCGCGGCATCGCGGAGAAGGGCATCTACCCGGCCGTGGATCCGCTGGCCTCCACCAGCCGCATCCTGGACCCAGGCATCATCGGCGAGCGGCATTACGCCGTGGCCACGCAGGTGCAGCGGATTCTGCAGCGGTACAAGGACCTGCAGGACATCATCGCCATTCTCGGCGTGGACGAGCTCTCGGAGGAGGACAAGCTGAAGGTGGGCCGCGCCCGCAAGATCGAGCGCTTCCTCAGCCAGCCGTTCTTCGTGGCCGAGCAGTTCACCGGCTTCGCCGGCATCTTCACGCCGCTGGAAGAGACGATCGACAGCTTCGAACGCCTGTGCGATGGCGAGGGCGACGACCTGCCGGAGTCAGCGTTCATGTACGTCGGCACGCTGGATGACGCGCGGGCGAAGGCGCAGCGGATGGCGGCGGCGGCGGGGTAGGACGGAGGTCTGGATCGGGGGCGGCACCGGCGGTGGGCCTCACCGACCGGGCGGCTCGGATGCAGGGGCGGCGCCCGTGGGCGTTTCCTCCAGAAACCGCCCCGCCAACTCCGGCGTCGGGATCATGCACTGATCGCGCTTCCCGAACCACCGGTACCGATTCTTCGCAACCACATCGTACAGCCAGTCGCGCAGCGGCCGCGGCAGGATTGCCAGCATTCCCAGCAGCGGCCATGGCCAGCGCATGCCGCGGGCGATCCGCAGCGCGGCCGCGGATCGGAAGCGGGCCCTGCCGTCCGCGACCACCACCATGCTGTCCGGCAGCGGCCCCGGCCCCGTGGCCTGCTCCAGCAACCGGCGCCCCGCCTCCGACTGCAGCGCTGCGAAGCGGAAGCGCCCCGCCGGATCGCGACGGATGATGAACGCGATCCCGCGATTGCACAGGTTGCACACGCCGTCGAACAGGACCACCGGCCCCTCGGCGCCGGCGTCGGAATGCGGCGATGGCGAAGACATGGCTCGCGCATCATTGGCGTCGGCAGGAGCATGGGCTTCGGGCCCATGCAGGGGCGGTAGCGAAACGCGGGGTTCAGGCGGTTCGTGGGCCGTCGTGCCGCCGCACGGGCTGGAAGCCCGTGCCACTTGCCCGGGCGCTCTACGGTATAACCAACGATGCCCCACCGCCCGCCCAGGCTCGATCCTCGCAAACACCTGCTCGGCTTCGGCCCGGTCGGCTGGATCGCCGCGGCGGGGCTGGCGATCCTGCTCCAGGCGGTCGTGCGCGGTGTGGATGTGCGATATCACATCCTGGCGACGGTGGAGCGGATCTTCGGCATCGACGCCGTGTACTGGATCGTGAGCCACGCGCTGCCGTGGCATCACTTCACGATCGGCGACGGGCGCTTCGGGCTCATCGCTATGTGCTACTGGCTCGTCGCGCTGAAGATCTACCCCGAGCGCAAGAGTCTCTTCTGGGCACTGTTGCTGCTCATGTGGGGCCTTGCCGCCCCGATGCTGCCGCAGGAGGTCGTGGGTTTCCTCGCCCGGCGGTCGAGTGATCCGACCGCCTTCTTCGGACCGGCCAACTTCGCGAAATGGTCCATGCGCATCATAGTCGCGTCTGAACTCGTCTCGGTGGCGCTGCTCGTCGCCATGACCCGCAGCCGCCTCGTCGCCGCGGCAGCGCTGGCCGGGCTCCTTGTCTCGGTGCTCATCATCGGTACGGCGATGCGCTGGCAGCCGCTCGCCGGCCTGACGCCGCTCTGGTTCACCCGCCTCGACCCGTGGCTCTGGCACGCGCTGATGGGCGGGGCGGCGATGACATGGGCGATCTCCGCCCGGCGCCGCGCCATCGGCCCGCACCAGTGCCGGTCCTGCGGCTACGACCGGCGCGGGCTCGCGCCGGGCGCTCCCTGCCCCGAGTGCGCATCGCCCCCCTCGCCGCCGCCCGAGTCCGAAGCCGCCGCCCAGACCCCGCCGCACTCCGGGCAGACGATCTCCGCCGCGGCAGCAGCGCCGGCAAGGTCATAGGCGCACGCCGGGCAGACGCCGGCCGCGACGTGCGCGCGGCGGAGGGCATCCACGAGTTGACCGAAGGGACGCAGGCGCCCGTTGATCCAGACCTCGCGCGTGAGGTGTTCGGCGAACGCGGCCGCTCGCTCCGGATGCTCGCGAGCCCACTTGCGCACGGCCGCCCGCGAGACGAGGGCGCCTGATCGCCCGCGGGCATCAGTGAGGCAGCCTCCGCCCATGGTCGGATACAGAGCTTCCCATTTCGCGCGGATGGCCACGGGACCATCAGAGCGCCGCCGGCGCCCGCTGTCAACCCGCGGATCGCGTTGCCGTGAGTCTGCGCCCCACTGCCGTCGCGCTCATCCCTCGGTCGCGTGGCCCGCCTCGCGCCAGCCGCGGAACCCGCCATCCATCGACCAGACGTTGGTGTATCCCATCTTCTGCAGGTTGTCCGCCGCCAGCGCCGAGCGGTACCCCCCGCCGCAATACAGCACGATCTCGGCGCCCGGATCCGGGATCGCCTTCTCGATATCGCGCTCGATCACGCCCTTGCCGATGTGCATGGCGCCGGGCATGCGCCCGCGGCCGAACTCGCTCTCCTCGCGCACATCCACGAGATGAAACG
>CAYMJK010000163.1:0-2509 GCA_964390535.1 uncultured Phycisphaeraceae bacterium
GGAGAGATGTGGCCGCTGGTGACGTACAGCGTCTCTTGGGCGAGCGCGGTGGGGACGGTGAGGGTGCAGGGCGTACCAACGGCTGCCGCAATCGCGGCGCATGCAAACTTCTTCATGAATGTGTCTCCTTCTCGTGTCTCACTCCGGCAACGCCTCGCCAGCGAGGCGCACCGGCTCGCGGGCAGTCTAGGCGCCGGCGCCGACGGAAGGAGAGGCGCCACGGAATGAGCGAGCGCGCGCACATATCGAACACCGGAGGCGCGCATCGATCGACCGCCAAGCAACCCGATGCGGCTACTCGCAGCCCTGCGCGAACTCGTTCTGGAAGCACAGGAAGTCGAAGAAGTCGAGCCCGCCCGTCTGATCGCAGTCGGCGTACGGCTCGCCCATCGCGAAGGCGTTCTGGAAGCAGAGGAAGTCGAAGAAGTCGAGCTGACCCGACCCGTCGCAGTCGGCGTAGCAGACGCCGACCACCGTGAGCACGAGTGATTGCCGCGTGTACCGCGGCTCGAGCACGACCCCGCCGCCCATCAGCCCCTCATAGATCGCGAACTCGCCGATGCGCTCCTGAAAACGCATGACCTCGAACTCGTCCCCGAGCGACGGCCGGTAGCCGTCGATCAGCCGCACCTCCAGCACGCCGGCCCGCTCCCCCCCGGAGGGGTCGAACTCGGCGAAGTCCACCGCGAGCACATCGTGCTGCTCGACAGGCGCGAGGCCGCCGATCTCGATGATCACGCGCCCCTCCTGGCCCTGCCGATAGATGCCGTCGCGGATCTGCAGCAGCCCGGCCCCGCCAGTGTCGGTGTCGTCCGGCCCCGGATCGACCACGCCATCATTGTGGAGGTTGCCGATCTGCTCGCCGCTGCCGCCGAACTCGCCCTCGGCGCCGATGATGTGCCCGCTGCGGACCACGATCATCCCCGCGTTCGGCGCCAGGTGCACATTGCCCTCGTTGACGATCTGGGCGTCCACGAACAGCGTGCTCGGCTGCGTCCCGGTCTCGCCGATCCGGACTTCTCCATCCACGATGAACGAGCCGCTGATGCCGAAGTCGCGCCCGTCGGCGATCTTGAAGAAGCCGTCCGAGCTCACCTCCATGAGGGAGCCGTCGATGCCGGCGAAGATCGAGCCCGCGCCGCGGAGTGTCACCGACGCGTCGCCGATGCTGGTGAACGCGGCCCCGTCGATCGCGATCGCGGCGTCGTCAGCGGTCCATGCGCCTTTCTGCAGCGAGAGGCCGACCAGCGACGGATCTTTGATCAGCAGCGTGCCCTCGGTCGCGCACACTTCGCCGTTGTTCTCGAAGGTGACGCCGGAGATCTCGGTGACGCCGCCAGACTCCTTGCTGATCTTGCCATTGTTGATGAAGCTGCCGCTTCCGTCGCCGGTGATGTGCGCCTCGTTGAAGATTTCGAAGCGCGACGGCATCGCGGGCGGGGGCCGGCCGTGCGTGAAGATCGAGCCGTTCCTGATGACGATGTCGCCGTCGCCGGTCCACTCCACCCGCTGACCGGTGTGATCCAGCGGCGTAAAATCGATATCGGTGTCGATGTCGCCGGCGAAGATCAGCGTGAGCTCGCTCACGAAGCCCGAAGGCAGGCCCAACACCCCCCCGCGCAGCGCGGCGGACTGGCGGACCGTCACCCGGTTGCCGCCGGCCAGCGTCACGACCTGCCCCACGGCGGAGCTCAAGTGCAGGCCATCGAGAATCACGCCTCCGCCGACATCGACCGTGATCGTGAAGCTGGCGCCGGGAACATCGATGATCGCCGTGTACCGGGCCGCGCCGCGCTCATGGGGGAAGATCGGGTCGGTGGACCAGCGGGAGCCCTCGCTCCATTTGCCCGAGCCGGGGGTCAGCCACTTCGCGTCGATCGGCTGAGCCGCCGCGCCCCCCGCCACGCCCCCCACGACCCCCCCCACGACGCCCCCGGCTGCCACCGCCAGCAGCGCTGCGCTCCGGAACGCCGGGCGCCCGGGGTACTGCCCTGCTGTTGAGTTATCATCCATCCGCGATTCTCCTCCCCGTGAAGATACCTTGCCGGGGCCCGAGCGGTTCAATCCCGCGGCTGGCCCTGGCAAGAAGCGTAGAAAACCCGGCGTGGTCACGCGGCGCCCGGCCGCCGATAACCCGCCGGCCTAGGGGCACCCGGCCGCAAACGCGTTCTGGAAGCAGAGGAAGTCAAAGAAATCCAGGTCGCCCGAGTCGTCGCAATCTGCCTGCGGATCGCCCGCCCCGAAGGCGTTCTGGAAGCACAGGAAGTCGAAGAACTCCAGGTCGCCCGACCCGTCACAGTCGGCGTAGCACGAGTCAGCGCATCCCCACCGGGCCACCGTCGGCCCCGGCGATCCCTCGACATCGGTGAACCCGCCCGCCGCGTACAGCCATGTCCCGGCGGTGTCATCGACGAAACCCATCTTCGAGACGTTCGGCACGACCCCGCCACTGAGCCCGGACCCGAGCCCGACCCACCCCTCGCTCGGATCGAGCTGGGCAATCAGCGGC
>CAYMJK010000164.1:0-4298 GCA_964390535.1 uncultured Phycisphaeraceae bacterium
CGGCGCCGGGGGTGACGCGATCGAAGACGAGGGCATCCCATCCCGCGAGCTGGCCGTCGCGCGCGAGCTGCTCGTAGCGCGAGGCCCGGACGATCTCGAAGCCGCGCAGGTCCATCGCGCGCAGCACATCGGCGATGAGCCACACGGGGCTGCGCCGGGCGTCGTCAACCAGCTCGCCCTCGGGGACGACCAGCAGCACGCGGGCGCCGGGCGCCGGCCGGAGGCGGACGGCGGCGCCGTTGTCCGCCGCGAGGGCGTCCTCGGCGTCGATCGTGAGGGAGATGGTGGCGGCGCTGGAGATGCGCACGGCGAAGCTCGCGCCGGCCGTGTCGGCGGGGAGGTCCACCACTCCCTGGTCGGCGATTTCGCCATCGATGCGCAGCGCGACCGGGATGCGCTGCGGCCCGCTCGGGCTGCGGGCGAGGCGCGCGAAGATGCGCACCTGGGCGGGGTCTTCATAGTCGCGCCGGGCGGCGATGGCCACCACGCCGACGTTCGCCGCCGGGGCAACTGGGCCGACGCGGCGCTCGCGGACCACCACCCCCGCGGCTGCGAGGGCGGGCTCGCCGGAGGCGCGCTGACCGTCGGTGATGACCGCCGCGGCGAGCGGGTCGTCCGGGGCCTCGTCGCCGACATCGGTCATGGCGTCGAGCAGGCGCCGGGCGGCATCGAACCGGGCGGGCTGATCGGTCGGGCCGATGGCGTCGATGGCGCGTCGGAGGACAGCGCGGTCGGAGGTCATGGGTGTCAGCGGGCGGGCCTCGGCGCCGAGGGCGACGATCATGACCTGCGCGCCCGAGCGGAGGCCCTCATCGACGATCCTGCGCGCCTCGGCCCGGGCCTCATCCAGCCGTGTCTGCCCGGCGCGCGCGCCCGGGGCGCCCGGGGCGCTCATCGAGGCGGACTGGTCGACGATCACGATCACGCCGGAGGCGCCGGCGAAGCCCCCGCCGATGGCCGGCCGCCCGAATGCCACCGCAAGCAGGGCGATGATCAGGGCCTGGAGCAGAAGGAGCAGCGTCGGGCGGAGCATCCGCAGCGGGACATTGGCCTCCTGATCACGGGCCATCGGGCGCCAGTAGACGATGGAACTGACCCGCACCGGGCGCCGGCGCAGCTTGAGGAGATAGAAGAGCAGCAGGGCGCTGCCCCCGATCCCGCCGGCAATGATGGCCGCCCACGGCGCCAGCAGCGTCACGGGCCGGGCTCCGCGGGCTTGGCTCCGGGTGGCACGGCTCTCCGAGCCGTCTCCCCCTCGGCTCCCGTCGAACCACCCGACCCGGCTCGGAGATCCGGGCCACCACGGAACCCCGTCGCCACGATGTACATCTCGCGGGAGACGCTCCGGGAGGCGGCGGGCTTGAAGCCCTTGGCCTGCTCGAACATGGCGGCGGTCCGCCGGAGAAGGTCCGGATATTGCTCCCCCTCGAACACCTTCATCACCAGGGCGCCGCCGGGCCGGAGGAGAGCCGGGGCGAGCTCGAGCACGCGGTCGCAGAGGCGGACGGAGAGGAAGTCGTCACCGGCGCCGCTGGTGGCGGGGGCCATGTCGCTGAGCAGGGCGTCGAACAGGCCGCCCGCGGCCTCGACGAGATCTTCGGGATCGAGGTCGTAGACATCGGCCTGGATTGCGCGCGCAGGGGCGGGCAGCCGGGCCTCCACCGCCTTGATATCCACACCGATGACGCTGCCGCGGGGGCCGACCGCCTGGGCGGCGACCTGGAGCCACGCGCCCGGAGCGCAGCCGAGGTCGAGGATGCGCCCGGACCGGGGAAGGATGCGCCGGCGGTCCTGGATCTCCTTGAGCTTGTAGGCGGAGCGAGCGAGATAGCCCTCAGCCTTGGCCTGCTTGAAGTACTGGTCATGGAGTTCGCGCCGGGCCATCGGGGTGATGGTAACGGGTTGATCGCCGGGGCCGGTTGCGTCCTATAGTCGGGCTGTCGCGCCCGCTGGTGGCCGGGCCCGGTACGCGGGTGGCCCGTGAACCTGGTCAGGGCTTGATCGCAGCAGCCATAAGCGGCCGTCATCCGGCGTCGCCGGTGTCCTGGCCACCAGCAGGCGCGACAGCCTTCGCGCGACGAGGCGTGCAAAAATTCTTTCATGCGATCACCGGATTTGCTCGCCAATCGAGCGGATTGGGCGTATTGTCGTCAGAGTTCCTTGCACGCAAGGGACGTGATCCCATAACCAGAGGAGTGAGAGATGCGCCGCATTTGTATGACGGGGGTGGCGTGCGTGCTGACGGCGACAGGCGTTGCACGCGCGGACTTTCTTGCGATCGACCTGAACTTCGAGTTCTCGGGCGCCTCGGCGCCGAGCGGCAGCGGCCCCTGGCTGCGGGCCGAGTTCTCCAGCACGACCGCTGGCGAGGTGGATCTGAAGCTGATCAGCCTGCTCAGCGGGAGTCAGGAAAAGGTCGGCGTCTGGGCCTTCAACCTCGACACCGCCTTCGATCCGACCGACCTGCTGGTGACGCAGGATTCGGGGCCGGCGATCGACGGCTACGCGACCGGGACTGATGCGTTCAAGGCGGATGGCGACGGGTTCTTCGACCTGCGGTTCGACTTCCCGAACAACGGCGACACCTTCGGCATGGGTGATGTCGCCGAGTTCACGATCACCTCGACCGACGCGATCACCGCGAGCTCATTCGCCTTCCTGAGCGTGAACGGGCCGGTGGGCAAGACCGGCTTCCTGAGCGCCGCCCACGTGCAGGGCATCGGCGCCCAGGGCGAGGACAGCGGCTGGATCGCCCCGACGGTGATTCCGTTGCCGGCGCCGGCCTATCTCGGCCTTGCCGGGCTCGGCCTGGCGGCCATGGTCGGGGCCATCAAGCGGCGGCGCTGATCGGCCAGCAAAGCAGAACGTGAGGGGGCCGCCGTGCGGCCCCCTTTTCCCTGCGCCAGCGTCGGCTCCCTGCGCTCGAGCCGGGCCGTGCGACGCGCGGGGGCGGCTGTCGGCGAGATTCGGGCCGCCGCGGCGGGCGGGCAGGATCGCCCCGTACAATCGGCCCCCATGGCCTACACCGTCCTCGCCCGCCGGTACCGATCCACCGACTTCGACGAGGTCGTCGGGCAGGAGCCGATTGCGCGCACGCTACGGGCGGCGATCGAGGCCGGTCGGGTGGCCCACGCCTACCTGTTCTGCGGCACGCGGGGGGTGGGAAAAACCTCCATGGCGCGGATCTTCGCCAAGGCCCTCAACGGCAACCCCGGTGCCGGGCCGGAGGATCCGGTCAACCGGGCGATCATGACCGGGCAGGACACCGACGTCATCGAGATCGACGGCGCCAGCAACAACTCGGTCGATGACGCCCGCGAGCTGATCGCCAACGCGGCGTACCGGCCGCTGCGCGGCGGATACAAGATCTACATCATCGACGAAGTCCACATGCTCTCGACCAGCGCCTTCAACGCGCTGCTCAAGACCATGGAGGAGCCGCCGGAGCACGTCAAGTTCATCCTGTGCACCACCGAGCCGCACAAGGTCCCGGCGACGATCCAGAGCCGGTGCCAGCGGTTCGACTTCCGGAACATCCCGGCAGCCCGGATCGCGGCCCACCTGCGCCAGGTGATCGCCGGCGAGGGGCTGGAGGCGGATGACGACCTCGCCTTCGAGGTGGCCCGGCTCGGCGCCGGTTCGATGCGCGACGCCCTGAGCGTGCTGGACCGGCTGATGGCCTCCGGCGAGAAGCGGCTCTCGACGGCGCTGCTGGAGGAACTGCTCGGGCTGCCGGCCCGCGACCTGGTCTCCGCGCTGCTGGACGCCTTTGCCACCGGCGATGTCGGCAGCGCCCTGGCGCAGGCGGGCGCGCTGGTCGATCGGTCGGTGGCGCCGGATCAGTTGCTGGAGACGCTGGCGGAGCGGCTGCGGGACCTGCTGGTGCTCGGGGCGTGCGGGGCCGAGACGGATCTGGTCGAAATCGGCGCACAGTCGCGGCAGGAGGAGGCGCAGCGGGCGTCTGCCTTCGACGCCGCCGGGCTGTCGCACATGATCGCGCTGTGCGACGCCGCGCAGCGCTCGCTGAAAGCGAGCCCGGCGCCGCGGGCCCTGCTGGATGCCGTGATCGTGCGGCTGACGCTCACCGAAAAGATCGCCGATGTCACCGGACTGGTGGCGCATCTGCGCGAAGGCGCGGGCGCCGGGGGGCGACCATCGCCAAAAAAAACCTGACGCCGGCCGGCCCGCCTGCCGCGCCGGCGACGCGACCCCCTACATCGGCCTCGGCGGTCCCGGCATCGCCCCCAGCGGCGGCGCAGCCCAAGGCTCCGATGCAGCCCGCCGCCGCGGATGACGCG
>CAYMJK010000165.1:0-7573 GCA_964390535.1 uncultured Phycisphaeraceae bacterium
GCCGGGCGCTGCCGAGCCGGGGCTGGGCATCCGGCCGCTGAAGCGGCGCAAGACGGGGCCGAGCACGGATGCCGAGGTGCTGGAGAAGCTGGTGCAGGATGCGGCGGTGGAGAGCCCGATTCCGGACCTGATTCTGGAGTACCGGCAGCTCACGAAGCTGGTGAGCACCTATCTGCTGAGCCTGAAGGAGGAGATTCATCCCCAGACGAAGCGGATTCACGCCAGCTTCAACCAGACGGTAGCGGCGACGGGGCGCCTGAGCAGCAGCGACCCGAACCTGCAGAACATCCCGATCCGCACGGAGATCGGGCGGGAGATCCGGCGGGCGTTTCTGGCGCCGCCGGGGCGGGTGCTGGTGTCGGCGGACTACTCGCAGATCGAGCTGCGCATCCTTGCGCATCTGTCGCGCGATCCGGCGCTGATCGAGGCGTTCAACGCCGGCGCCGACATTCATGCGGCGGTGGCGGCGCAGATCCACGGGGTCCCGGAATCGCAAGTGACGCGGCCGCAGCGCGACGGCGCCAAGATGGTCAACTTCGGCATCGTCTACGGGATCACGCCGTACGGCCTTGCCCGGCGCCTCGGCATCGGCGCCACCGAAGCGGGCCAGATCATCGACGGGTACAAGCGGCGCTTCGCCGGCATCACGACCTTTCTGGAAGAGTGCATCGATCAGGCCCGGCGCCACGGCTATGTGGAGACGATGCTCAAACGCCGCCGCCCCATCGGCGACATAGATTCGCGCAACCCCGCCCGCCGGTCACTTGCCGAACGGATGGCGATCAACACCGTGGTTCAGGGGTCCGCCGCCGACCTCATTAAACTGGCGATGCTCGATCTGCATCAGCGGCTGAGCCCGCGGGCGGCGGCCCTGCGGGGCGGGCGGCCCCCGGAGATCGAAGGCGTTTTCATGCTGCTGCAGATCCACGATGAACTGGTTTTCGAGGCGCCGGCAGAAGCGGCGGCCGAGGCGCGGGAGCTCATCACGTCGCGGATGGAGCGCGGGATGCGCCTGCGCGTGCCGCTCAGGGTTGATTCAGCGACGGGGATGAACTGGTATGAAGGCAAGTGAGCGCTCACCGCTTCGGCGGCCGTGAGCAGCACTTCACCGCCGCGGGGATGGCTTTCCGCCGGCGCGGCGATATCCTTGCAATGGATCGAGAAATGGAGCGCGTGTGCGCAGGAGTGTCAGCGACGTCTGGCGGGAACGCCAGCCGCCCGAAACCCCGGCCCCGCTGCGGGTGCTGTGCGTCGAAGATCTCCGCTGGGTCGCCGAGGCGATCCGCGACCTGGTGGACCGCGAGGCGGGGCTTGAGTGCGTCGGGATTCTTGCTGCGCCGGACGACCTGGCGCGCGAGGCGGTGCGCCTGAAGGCGGACATCGTGCTGCTGGATCTGTACTTCGGCGGCCATGATGGCGAAGTCGCGTTCAGAGCGATGCGGGCCCTGCTCGATGCGGCGCCGCACGTCCGCGTGATCATCGTCACCGGCGACAATCACCCTCAGATGGTCCAGCGGGCCTTCGATCTCGGCGCGCGCGGGTACATCGTCAAGGATGCGCCGCGGGCGCTGATCGAGGCGATCCGGGCGGTGGGAGGCGGGGAGGCGCCGCGCCCGTTCGATCGGTGATCACCCGGACTCGCTGAAGCGCGGCCCTGCGCCGCCTCACGCCGCCGCCAGCAGTTCCCGCGGGCGCCGCCGGGCCAGCCGCACGACCGCAGGCGCCGCCGCCCCCAGCGCCATCGCGATCAGCGCCCCGCACGACCACAGGATCGCCGAAACCGGGATATAGCCGGTCAGGCTGATTCCCAGCAGCAGCTCGTGCAATCGCCGCCCGCTCCAGGCGCTCTGCAACCCCAGCCCCGTCCCCAGCAGGCAGGCCGCGATCGCCACCAGTAGCGCCTCCGACAGGGCCAGCCGCGCCAGCAGCCCCCGCCGCGCCCCCACCGCCAGCAGCACGCCGAACTCGTACCGGCGCGCATGAATCCCCGCCACGATCAGGTTCGCCACACCGATCGAGGCGACCGCCATCGCCCCGATCGCGATCACGGAACTGATCCGCAGCGTGCTCTCGCCGAAGGCTCGGATATCGCGCTTGATCTGCCGCCCGCTCCCGGCGTCAACGATGCCCGCCCCGAACAGCTCCTCACGGATCGCGCCCACCACCTGCTCGTCGTCGGCGCCCGCGGCCAGGTCGAGCTGCAGCAGATTGATCGCTCTGACGCCGAACAGCCGCTCCATGTCCGCCCTCGCCACGAAGACCGCGTGCATCGCCTGGGCGGCAAGCTCCTCCCCGGTGTTGAAGAACTTGCCCACAAGTTCCAGCCCGGGGCTCGCGATCACGCCGACGATCTCGAAGCGGTACGGCCGGCCGTCGAACGAGCACTCGAAGATGTCGCCCATGCCCAGCCCGCGGGCCGTGCGGAACTCGCGGGCGACGATCACGCTCCCATCCAGCGCATCGGCGCCGGCCCGCGCCTCCCGCGGACCCTCCAGCAGCCGCCGCCGCGCCGTGTCGACATCTCCTTCGACCCAGAACAGCGTCGTCATGTCGAAGAAGGCGGCCGGCTCGAACGCCACGAACGTCGTCTGGTACTCCTGCAGCGCCCGCACGCCGAAGGCGTCGGTCTCCACCGGCAGCAGCGTGATGGCGCACGTGGCCTCGACGCCCGGGATCCCGTCAACCACCGCCCGGTGCTCGGGCGTGATCGCGATCCCGCTCACGAAGGCGTCGGGAAAGTCCATCCGGCCGAGCCAGTCGCGCAGCATCGCGCTCCCGTTGGTCCACAGCGCCACCATCAGCGCCAGCCCGGCCATCATGGCGCCCGCCGTGAACCCGAAGCGGTACGGCGTCGCCAGCACGCTCCGCGTCAGCAGCTTCCGCGGCAACCCGGCGACCCGCGACACCACCGGCCCCAGCGCCGCCGCGACGATCACCGCGCACGCAGGCCCCAGCAGGAAGAACCCGACGAACAGCAGCGGCAGCCCGATGGTCGCATGGCTCCAGAAGACCACCTGCCCGTCCCCCGGCAGCCCCACGATCGCCGCCTGCGCCGCGATCATCGCCGCGCCCACGCCCGCCAGCGCCAGAATCGCCCCGAGGCGCGGCGCCCGGGCCCGCACGCGCATCGCCTCCATCGGCGCCACCCGCCCCGCCTTCAACGCCGGCCACACCGCCCCCAGCAGCCCGGCCCCCACCGCCCCGATCACCGCCACCACCATCGGCGCCAGCGGGATCGCCAGCCCCGTCGGCAGACGCTCCCGGAAGACCTCCGTCGTCACCCACGCCAGCCCGATCCCCGCCGGCACGCCGACCACCGCGCCCGCCACCCCGATCAGCCCGCCCAGCGCGAGCTGCGACTCCGCCAGTTGCCCGCGCGTCGCCCCGATGCACCGGGCCACGGCCAGCTCGCGCTGCTGCTGCGTCACGCCCGTCGTCAGGCCCGTCAGCACGATGAACGAGGCCGCGAGAAACGACAGGATCGTGGCGAAGAGCAGCCCGAGTTCACTCGCCTTCATGTTCGTGCGAAAGCCGCCGGTTACCCGGGCTGTCGTCTGCAGCAGCAGATCCGCGGGAAGCTCGGCGGCGTGCGCAGCCGAAACCGCCTCGGGCTCGAAGCCGTCGCGCAGCACGAGGTCGAGCCGGCTGTAGCCCCCCTCGGCCCCGCGTAGCGACTGCAGGAAGTCCATCGAAGCCACCGCCCGTGGCCGCCCGTCGAACGGACGCGGCGGATAGATCCCCACCACCCGCAACTCCACCGGCTGGCGCAGCAGCCGCACGAGCCGCACCGTGTCGCCCACGCGCACGCCCTGCAGCCGGTTGTACGCCTCCGCCTCCTGCTCGGAGATGTCGCCCCCCGGCGGCTCGATCGGCGCCTCGTCGATCAGCGGGTCGTGCGAGCCGGTGATCGCGATCGCCCGGCGCGACGCCTGCTGCGAACCCTCCCACGTCAGCCGCGAAGCCAGCATGGCGTCGATCGCGATCTCCCCCGGCGCCTGCGGCAGCCGCCCGTCCAGCAGCCGATCGGGCCACAGGTCCGGCCGATCGTCCGGAACACCCTGCGCTGCCGCCGTCACGCGCATCGGCGCCTCGACCAGTGCGAAGGGCGCAGCGGGCGCCGTCCGCTTCAGGATCGGGCGCGAGATCGTCAGCGCGAAGTCCATCTGAAGCATCGGATCGACGCGCGCTACCTCCGGCCAGCCGCCGACGACCTCCAGCATCCGCTCGGGCACGAACGGGCCGGCGCCGCTGATGATCCGCAGGTCGGCCTCCCCCACCGTCTCGGTGACCTGGCGGATCACCGCGGCGTTGAGGCTGGCCACAGCGCACGCGACCGCGCTCACCAGGGCTGCCGCGGCGATCACCGCGCCGGCGAGCAGCAGCGTGCGCTCACGCCGCCCGGATGCATTGCTGATAGCAAGTCGCCACGCCGGCCGCATCCAGTCCCTCCGTGTCAATGCTTCCCGTGAACCGGCCGTCGCGCAGCACGAACGCCTTCTGGCAGTGGGCTGCCGCGGCGGGCTCGTGCGTCACCATGAGCACCAGCATCCGGCGCTCGCGCGCCAGCTCCCCGAGCAGGCCCCACAGCCGCTCGCTGGTCGCCGAATCCAGCGCCCCCGTCGGCTCGTCGGCGAGCAGGGCCGGCGGCTCGTACAGCAGGGCCCGTGCGATCGCGATCCGCTGCTGCTCGCCCCCGCTCAGTGCATCCGGCCGGTGGCCCGCCCGGGCCGTCATCCCCAGCCGCTCCAGCAGCGCCCCGGAGCGGTCCCGCAGCCAACTCGACTTCTCCCCGCCGAGCATCCCCGGCAGTTCGACATTCTCCCGGGCCGAGAGGGTCGGAATCAGGTTGTACTGCTGAAAGACCACGCCGATGCGCTTGCGCCGGAAAAGCGTGGCCTCCCGCTCGCTCAGCGCCCCGACATCGACGCCATCGACCTCGATGCGCCCCGAGTCCGGCCGGTCCATCGCCGCCAGCAGATGCAGCAGCGTGGACTTCCCGCTCCCGGACTGCCCCATGATCGCGTAGAAGCCCGGCCCCGGTGTCACGAGTGTGGCCCCACGCAGGGCCTCGACCCGCCGGCCGCCCCCACGGGAAGGCTGCGTGTACGTCTTATGCACATCCTCACACCGGATCATGCGCGACCGGACTCCTCATGCCGGGCGACGAACCCGCGGCCGGCAACAGTAGGTGTTCGGCGCCCGCGGCGGACTCTTGCAGCCGCGGCGCCCTAAGCCTCGGAAGGAACCACAGATGGCACAGATGGGGCGCTGATGAAGCCCGCCAGCCCATGCTTCGCGCGGGGGAGCCGCTCCTTCCGGATCTGAGCTTTGTGCTTTGAGCTTTGCGCTTTGCGGCGACGCCCGTCCACTCTGTGGTTACCCCCAGCTACCGTCCCCCATGCCGACCTGCGCGATCCTGGCCATTGGCGACGAGCTGACCACCGGGCAGAAGCTGGACACCAACTCCGCCTGGCTCTCCGCCCGGCTCCTCGACCTCGGCATCGCCACCGCCGAGCACGCCACCGTCCCGGATGACGCCGAGGCCATCGGCCGCGCCATCCGGCGCCTCGCCGCCGGCGCCGGCGCCGGCATCAGCAACACCACCGGCGGCCTCGGCCCGACCGCCGACGACCTCACCCGGCACGGCCTCGCCATCGCCCTCGCCCCCACCCCCGACGGCGCCCCCGCCGAACTCATCGAGGACCAGGCCGCCCTCGCCGACATCCGGCGCTGGTTCGAGTCCAGCGGCCGGCGCATGCCCGAGCCCAACCGCATCCAGGCGCTGCGCCCCGGCGCCGCCACCTTCCTGCCCAACGCGATGGGGACAGCGCCCGGGCTGCGCGCGCAGATGGGCCCGGATGGCCCGGCGATCTTCTGCCTCCCCGGCCCGCCGCGGGAGATGCGGCCGATGTTCGAGAACAGCGTTCTCCCCGCCCTCCCCGAGCCGGACCGGGCCATCCGCGCGCGCATGCTGCACACGTTCGGCGCTGGGGAATCGCGCATCGCCGAACTGCTCGGCGACCTGATGGACCGCGACCGCAATCCGCTCGTCGGCACGACCGCCTCCGGTGGGATCGTCACCTGCCGCCTGCGGGCTGTCGCCGATGCGCCGAAAGCGGCCGACCGCGCCCTCGATGGCGCCGAGCAGGCGGTGCGGGCTCGCCTCGGCGCCCTCATCTTCGGCGCCGGCGATGACACGTTGCCCTCTTCCATCCTCGATCTGCTGCGCGCGCGCAAGCAGACCCTCGCCACCGTCGAAAGCTGCACCGGCGGCCTGCTCGGCGCGGCGATCACCGAAACGCCTGGCGCCAGCGATGGCTACCGCGGCGGGTGGATCACCTACACGAACGCCATGAAGACCGCCGAGGTCGATGTCCCGGCGCGCGCGCTGGAGGCCCACGGCGCCGTCAGCCGCGAGGTGGCCGAGGCGATGGCCATCGGCGGCAGAGCCCGCGCCGGCGCCGACTGGGCGCTGGCTATCACCGGCGTCGCCGGCCCCGGCGGCGGGAGCGAGGCCAAGCCCGTGGGAGCCGTCTGGATCGCCCTCGCCGGCCCGGATGGCGTGGATGCCCGCCGCTTCCGGTTCCCCGGCGATCGGGGCGATGTCCGCGAATGGTCGGTCCGCTGCGCCCTCGGGCTGCTCCGCCTGCACCTCATCGGCCGGTCGGAGGAGACGCTCGTGCGCGAGTCTCGTGCCACTGACCTGCTCTGAGGTCAGTGCTTCCGTGGACAGGCGCCCGCGCGGACGGCGCCCGCGATCGAACCGGGCATTCGCTCCACGACTCCGCCGCCACGCCACTGACCTCAGAGCAGGTCAGTGGCACGATCAGACACGGCCCATCAGATCTCCGGCGGCGCGGGCAGTTCCTCCGTCACCAGCACCCGATCGCCCATGCGCACGAGGCCGCCCCGGTATCCGGCGCTGCGCAACTGCTCCAGCAACTCGTCATCCCCGATACGGCAGCGCTCGACGATGCCGGGGTCGTTCCACACCACGACGATCGTCGATGATCGCGGCGCCTCATCGGCGCCATCGCCCGACACCAACTCGCCCCGCGGCGGCTCGATGACCGGCGCGACCGGCGCCGGCCCGGATCGCAGGCTCAAAAGCGCCCCCCCCACTGCCACAAGCGCCACCACCCCGACCGCAACCCCGCCGCGCACGGCCTCCCGCCGAACCCGGCGCCGCCCGAGCTGGCGCTGCAGATCGGGGAGCATCGCCCGCTTGCGCGCAAGGCCCTCCGGCGACAGCGCCGGACCATCTGTGTGTTCATGATTCATCCTGATTCTCCATCGCCATCCGCAGCCGCCCGAGAATCCGCCGGATGCGCCCGTGCGCTGCCCCCGCGCCCGCGCTTCCGCCCGCGACGCGGAAACTTGCGCCGCGCCCGAACCGCAGCAGCAGCAGGCCGCGCTCCTCCGGCCCAAGGCGCTCGATCTGGAACCGAAGCTGCGCGATCTCCTCGTCGAGTGCGGCATCGGCGCTGCCGCCGGGGGCGTGGGGGGCGCCGCGCGCGCCGGCGGCCGCCTCTTCCCGCCGCGCCCGCCGCGCTTCGGCCCGCAGCCGGTCCAG
>CAYMJK010000166.1:0-7446 GCA_964390535.1 uncultured Phycisphaeraceae bacterium
GTGCGCGCTGATCGACGGGCGGGAGAGTCCGACCGATCAGTTCGTTGCGATGGAGGATGGGCGGAGGGTGGGATACCGCCAATGTCTTGTGGGAGCGGCCCCGGCGCGGCGGGTGGCGCTGGTGCATGGGGCGCCGGCGGACGCGGGGAGTTGGGATCGGCTCATCGAGCAGCAGGGCGCCGCGCTGGCAGGGCTGGATGTGATCGCGGTGGATCGGCTCGGCTACGGCAACTCGGCGGAGGGGACCGAGACGAGCCTGGCAGCGCATGCGGCGAGCCTGGCGCCGCTGCTGACGCCTGGGACAGTGCTGGTGGGGCATTCCTACGGCGGGCCGGTGGCGCTGCGGGCGGCGGCGGACTATCCGGAACTGGTTGGCGCGGTGGTGCTGGTGGCGGGGGCGTGCGACGCCGAGATGAATGATGCGGTGTGGGCGCGAAAGCTCGTGGATGCCCTGAGCTGGGCCTTGCCGGAGTCGTGGGCGACGGCGAACCGGGAGCTTCTGGCGCTGACCGACGAGAATGATGCGATGCGCGACGCCCTGGATCAGGTGGTCTGCCCGGTGGTGATCGTGCACGGGACCTGGGACCCGGTGTGTCCGCACGATGGGACGGTGGACTACCTGCGCAGCGCCCTGATCAACGCGGATGTGCGGCTGGTGTCACTGAAGCACGCGGGGCACAATCTGCACCTCACGCACCCGGATGTGGTGGCGCGGGAGATTATGGGAGTGACGGGCAGCGCGCGATAGGTCCTGGATCGCGTGTCGATCGCTCCAGGTCACCTCCCTTCGCTTGCCCGCCTCTTCTTTGCGCCTCTGCGCCTCTGCGTGAGGCAACAAGAATCCGCCCTACACCCGCGCCAGCTCCAGCCCGTGCGCCTCCGCCACCGGCCCGTTCAGCAGCTTGCCATCGTCGGCGTTGATGGCCATGGCGAAGCCGCGGTCCTTCTTTGCCAGAACGTGGGGGCCTTCGTTGGCGAGCTTGATGACCCAGCGGAGGGTGGCGTTGGTGAGGGCGTGGGTGCTGGTGCGGGCGACGGCGCCGGGCATGTTACCGACGCAGTAATGCACGACGCCATCGATGATGTACGTGGGGGCGCCGTGGGTGGTCACCTTGCTCGTCTCGACGCAGCCGCCCTGGTCGATGGAGACATCGACGATGACGGCGCCGGTCTTCATGATCTTGAGATCCTCGCGCGTCACGAGCCGCGGCGCCTTCGCCCCCGGCAGCAGCACCGCGCCGATGACGAGGTCGGCCCAGGGGAGATAATGGCGGATGGCGTGGGGCTCGGAGTAGATGGTGGTGATGTTGTCGGACATGACATCCTCGAGGTAGCGCATGCGCTCGAGGTCGATGTCCATGATGACGACATCGGCGCCCATGCCCGCGGCGATCTTCGCCGCGTTGGCGCCGACGACGCCGCCGCCGAGGACCAGCGTCTTGCCGGGGTCGACACCCGGGACGCCGCCGAGGAGGACGCCGCGCCCCTGCTGGGGGCGCTCGAGGTACTTGGCGCCCTCCTGCGTGGCCATGCGCCCGGCGATCTCGCTCATGGGCGTGAGCAGCGGGAGCGTGGGGCGGCCGAGCGGGCCCGGGGCCTCCAGCGTCTCGTAGGCGACCGCGCAGATCTTCCGGTCGAGGCACGCCAGCGTCAGATCGCGGTCCGCGGCGAAGTGGAAGTAGGTGAATACCACCTGGCCCTCGCGCATGCGGGGCCATTCCTGGCTCTGGGGCTCCTTCACCTTCACGATCATGTCGGCCTGGGCCCAGACCTCGTCGGCGGTGGCGACGATGCGGGCGCCGGCCCGGGTGTATTCGTCATCCTCGAAGCCGGCGCCGACGCCGGCCCCGGCCTCGACGACGACCGTGTGGCCGGCCCGGGTGAGCAGTTCGGCGCCCACAGGGAGCAGGCCGACGCGGTACTCATCCGACTTCACCTCTCTCGGCGCCCCGACAATCATGCTGCAAACTCCTTGTTGCGACTCGTGAGCCCGGCCTGCGCCGGAGGAAGCCCTCGCGGAGCGAGGGGGTACCCCCGTGCGGAGGGGCCGATTGTAAGCTGCGCCGAGGGGCGGGATTGCGCCGGCGGCGGGGGATCGGCGGCGGGCCGCCGTGGGCCGCCCGTGAAGAGGGCGCCGGCCGGGGGTTGGCGCGGGGGATGGGGCCGGCTGCTACCATGAACGCCCTTGGGCGCCTCATCCGTGCGTCCTGCGCCTGCACGCGACCCCACGCCCCCCACGGCCTCACGCCCCCACAGCCGGAGCCGACGACCGGAGCCCTGCGATGCGATTCAGCCGAATGATGATGTGCGTTCTCTTCGGCGCCCTCTGCACGGGCGCTCTGGCGCCCGCGGCACGGGCGGACGAGTTCGTGGACCGCGTGAACGAGATGTTCCGGAACATCCGGGAATCCGAGCGGTCCGACCGGATCCTGCTCCCGGCCGTGTCCTCGATGGAGAACCCCCCTGCCGCGGTGGCGACGCCGCTGGCGGCCCAGTTGCTGACGACGGATTCGCCGGATTTCGCGGATGCCGAGTCATGGGCCCAGGCGCCAGCGCAGCGGGAGGTGATCGAAGCTCTCGACGACGCGACGGCAAGCGCGGCAATGGCCTTCGCCCAGCCGTACGGCGCTGATGACTTCGATGCGGTGCGGATGGGGCTGTACACAGAGCTCGGCGATCCGCCGACGCTCGCCGCGGCAGACCACACCTATCTGCCGGGCCTGGACAAGGTCGCGATCCTGGTGAATGTCGAGGCGGCGCGGCTGCTCGGCGCCGGGAAGCCGGGCGAGGCGATCGATCTGCTGATCGATCTGGCGCTGCTGGGGCGGCAGGTGAGCGACCGCGCGTTCCACGACGAGGTGTTCTGGGGGATGCGCACGACGGTGGACGCCCTGGTGCGCATCCGCGACGTCGCCTATCAGGATTTCCATACCGGCTCCCCGAAGCTCAGCGGCGTGCAGTGCGCCGACTTCATCGAGCGGCTGGACCCGCGGGGGGCGATGAACAGCGAGCGGATCCGCCTGCCGCTGGGGGATTACATCGGCGCCCAGCAGATCATCACCCGGACGTTCACCAGCCGGGGCGGGCCCAACCCGCAGTTCGGGCCGGCGATGGCGTCGATCTCGAAGGGAGATCGGCCGCTGCGGCTGTTCGGGGAGGCGGCCCGCTGGGATGCCGCGGCGGAGGCGCACGCGGATGTGTTCCAGACACAGGAGGCGCTGGATGACGCCTTCAGCGACTTCGAGGCCCGATGGGGGCTGGCGTATTTCGACCCGATGCTGAATCTGCGCCCGGACTACCGCAAACTGGACCCTATGCGGCACGCCGTGATCTTCGCGACGCTTCCGGACATGTCGCCGCTGTTCATCGAGCGGCAGGCGCTGAAGACGGAGGCGGTGGGGACGCGGACGGCGCTGGCCGTTCTCGGCTACACGCTGGACACGGGGAGCATGCCGGTCTCGGTCGCCAGCGTGCGGCCGCGGTACATCCCCGCGCTGGAGCCCGACCCGTACAACGAGGTGGGCCGCGTGAGCGGGCGCGGGCGGGAACTGCAGTACTTCGTGCCGAGCCGGGATCTACCGGTGGATCCGCGCCTGGGACCGCAGCCGCACATGATCGACATCGTGGTGCGCGACGGGAACAACTTTCAGGTCCCGATCGGCGCCGACGATTTCATCATCTACTCGGTGGGGCCGGACAACCAGGAGGGGCTGGCGCGTCGGATCAGCCAGGAGATGCGCGAGCAGTTCGTCGGCGACTACCTGATCTGGCCGCCGATTCTGAGTCTTTACCGGCAGCATCTGGTGGATACGGGGCAGCTGCAGTAGCGGGAGCTCGAAGACAGCGCACCACAGAGGCACAGAGAGTCAGCGTTTAGGCTTCTTTCCCCTCTGTGGCCCTCTGTACCCTCTGTGCCTCTGTGGTTCATCAGGAAGTCTGGGAGAGGCTTCCGCTCCGGAATACTCCCTCCCCCCTCGCGATTCACACCCGACGCATGCCCGACACCACCCACAAGCTCGTGATCATCGGCTCCGGACCGGCGGGATGGACGGCGGCGATCTACGCCGCGCGAGCCCAGCTCGATCCGGTGGTGTATGTCGGCGTGCCCAAGCAGGATCCGGGGCCGATCCTCCCCGGCGGGCAGCTCATGCTGACGACGGATGTGGAGAACTATCCGGGGTTTCCCGAGGGTGTCGCCGGGCCGGAGATGATGGACCTGTTCCAGCGGCAGGCGGAGCGCTTCGGGACGAAGATCGTCGGCGAGGACATCGCGCGCTGCGACTTCACGAAGCGGCCGTTCGAGCTGCACACGGCCGGGGGCGCTGTGGCGCGGGCGCACGCGGTGATCCTCGCGACGGGGGCGACGGCGAACTGGCTGGGCCTGGAGAACGAGCTCCGCCTGGCGCGGGCGGGCGGGGGCGTAAGCGCCTGCGCCGTCTGCGACGGGGCGCTGCCGGTCTTCCGCGATCAGCACCTGGCGGTGATCGGCGGGGGCGACACCGCGATGGAGGAGGCGACGTACCTGACGAAGTACGCCTCGAAGGTGTCGATCATCCACCGGCGCGACGAACTGCGGGCCAGCCGCATCATGCAGGAGCGGCTGCTGGGCAAGCCCAACGCCGAGGTGCTGTGGAACAAGGTCGTGCTCGATGTGCTCGGCGACGAGATGATTACCGGCGTGCGGCTGAAGGACACGAAGACGGGCGAGGAGAGCACCCTGCCGATCAAGGGGCTGTTCGTCGCGATCGGCCACACGCCGGCGACGCGGTTCCTGGAAGGGTCGGGGATCGAGATGGATGACGCCCGATACGTGCATCTGAAGACGCGCAGCAGCGCCACCAACATCGACGGCGTCTTCGCCGCGGGCGATGTGGCCGATGCCCGCTACCGGCAGGCAGTGACCGCCGCCGGAATGGGATGCCAGGCGGCCCTGGATGCCGAGCACTGGCTCGGCGGCAAGGGGCTGGCGTAAGCGAAATGGCAAATGGCAAATGGGCAAGTGGCAAATGCAAGAGCGGACGAATGGCCGACGGGGCCGGCCTGCCGCGACCGATCGCCCTTCAGCGCGCCCGCCGCGCGGGCGTAGAATCGGCAGCAGGCTCTGCAGCTGACGGCCCCGTAGCTCAGCGGTCTAGAGCAGGCGACTCATAATCGCTCGGTCCCTGGTTCGAATCCAGGCGGGGCCATTGGGGGCGCAGAGGCAGGAACGCGATCGCGGCACAGCCGCAAAGCACAAAGCTCAAAGCTCAAAGCCGGAAGATGGGGCGCCAATGCCAGCCTCGAACCATTGGCGTTGCCTCGTCTCCGGCTCACTGGCGCCGCCCGCGCCGCCACCGCCGTGGAAGTCGCGCGATCTCACAAATCTGTGCCGCATCTGTGCCATCTGTGGTTCCTGCCCCCTTTGGGCGCCCGCCTACTCACTGCCACCAGTAGTGCCAGGTCCATTCGACGGTCTCGCTGGCGTCGGGATCCAGGGTCGTGTGCCACTCGAGCTTCTGGGCGCCGTTCATGCGCATCCACCACCAGGGCCACGAGTACCACGCCCACCACGCCTGCTCGGCGCTGTCGTGCGTGAAGGCGTCGTCGGTGAAGATGCTCACGCTGGTGGCGTCGAGGGCGGCGGGGACCTCGTCGAGCGTTCCCAGCACGTAGCGCGTGACCTCCACGCGCACGGGCTCATCGCGGTGGTTGGTGAGGGTCATCGATGCCGCGAGCTGCGCGTAGTGGAACTGGGAGCCGTTGAAGGTGGTGTCGTTCATGCGGCGTTCGATCTCGCGCTCCGACTGCTCGAACTCGATATCGAAGGCCTCGTTGATCGCCAGATCGGCGATGGCGCCGGGCGGGGTGTAGGGGACGAGCCCCTGGGCGAGCACGCGGCCGGCGCCGGCGCCGCCGTCGCCAGCGGCCATGACCAGCGCCGGGGCGGTCGTGATGGGGTACTGGTCGCCGTTGGTGAGGCGGATGATGTGGCGGGCCCGCGGCTTGTCGAGCAGGCGGGCGACCTCCCGCTGCTGCTGCGTGTTGAAGTGCCGCCAGGCGAACGGGGGCGGGGCGATGGGAAGGTCGAGCCGGAAGACGTCCTCGTAGGTCGCGTCGTACTGCGCCACCGGGATCACCATGCGCTCGCCGCGCTTGAGCGACACGCCGGTGAGCGTGAAGACGAACAGGTCCTCGGTGCGCCCGCCGCCGATGACTTCGGGCGATGGCGGAGCGCCGCCTTCGGCCTGGTAGTCGCGCCGTTCACCGAAGCGGGCCTGCGTCATGAGGGCCTGGCCCATCACCTGGCCGGTCTGGGCCCGGCCGTCGAAGTACTGGCCGAGCTGCGCGAGCTGCTGCTGCAGGCCGATGGGGTCGGGCGTGCCGGCGAAGGCGAAGCTGGGGGCGCCGATGACGAGATTCATGGTGACATCGTCGAGGTCGATGAGTTCGTTGACCAGCGTCGCCTGCAGCTCGATGCGGGCGCCCCCTTCGCCATCGATCGTGACGCGGTACCCGGGGATCCAGCGCAGACCGCGCTGCAGGTACATCAGGCCGACATCGGCGGAGGCCGGCGCCTCGGCAGCGCCCCAGTCCAGGTCCATCGTCAGGGCGTTGCGGCTGGTCGACTCGGGGGCCGTGCGATCGAGATCCCCGCTGAGGAAGGTGATCTCGCGCATGTGCGCCACCGGCGTGATGCGCACGCCCTCGCCGATGCGCACCGTCACCATCGGCCCCGGCCCCGGCGTCCCCTCGGCGATGAGCGATTCGACCACGCCCTCGACCATCTCGCCGGCCGTATCGCGGAACATGATCGCGCTACCGAGGTTCTGCTCCAGCAGTTCCCACAGCCCGCGGACGGGGCGCTCGCCATCGAGCGTCGTCACGCCTGCGGTCACCGCCCGCAGCGTCGCCCCATGCTCGCCGCTGTAGGGCCAGAAGGTTCCGAGCACCGGGCTGGGCAGTTCGAAGAGGCGGACATCGCCATGGCGATCCGTCGGCGCCGCCCCCTCGCGCAGCACGAGGGCGTGACCATCCTTGAAGACCGTGACTTCCCGGACGGGGAGTTCGATCTCCGCTGCGGCGGGGGCGATGGGGGCGCCGGCGGAGGTGAGAAGACAGGCAAGGACTGCAGTGGATCGCATGACAATCTCCGGTGGGGGTTCCGTCGAATGTACGATGCGATGCGGGGGGCGCCTGTCACGCGGGTGTAACGGGCCGCCGGGTGGGGCAGGATTGCATCCTGCCGAGGGCGACTGTCCGGAGCCCCTCTCGTGATCACCCACCGATGCCCTCAGCCCGTCGACCCGAAGCCGCCGGCGCCGCGGGGCGTTTCGTCGAGGCTGTCAACCTCGGCGATCTCCACGCGGGCGACTGGGGCGATGACCATCTGCGCGATGCGCATGCCGCTGCTGATCTCCACCGCCTCCGGGCCGAGGTTGATCAGGGCGATCTTCACCTCGCCGCGGT